>JASHZC010000110.1 GCA_030042755.1 Vulcanimicrobiota bacterium
AATGCGCGTTTCGTTGACGCGATGCAACGGGTTTTCGATCAATCCAAAGAAGCGGCGCGGCTTGGTGGGATGGACGGCCTCGTAATATTCGATGGCGTTGTAGGCATCGAATTCGCCATGCCATTCGCCGCCTGGATCGACGTAGGCGTAGCGCTTCTCCGTCAACCCAATGTGCGGCATTAGCTCGTCGTAGAAAGACTCGACCGTCGCGAGCGAGCGCACGCGACAGTCGATGTGATCGAATCCGTAAAACGCCGGTGCGCTACGGCTGCTACGCCCTTGCGGGTTTGATTGCAACTGCATTGACGGCGCTCGAGGCCTGAGCTTCGAAACGTTTGAAGTTGTCGAAGAAGAGTTGCGAAAGCTTGCGCGCCTGTTCGTCGTAAGCGTTCTTGTCGGGCCAAACGTTGCGCGGGTTGAGAACCTCGGAGGGTACGTGCGGGACGCTGGTCGGAATCAACAATCCGAAAAATGGCTCTTTCTCGAAATCCGCGGGAATGCGTCCTTCGATCGCAGCGTTGACCATTGCGCGGGTGTGCGCTATCGACATACGCTTCCCGACACCGTACGGACCGCCGCTCCAACCGGTATTGACCAGCCAGCATTGAACCTGATGCCGATCGATGCGCTCTCCTAAGAGCTTTGCGTACACCGTCGGATGATGCACCATGAACGGCGCGCCGAAGCAGGTCGAGAACGTAGCCGTCGGCTCCGTCACGCCCCGTTCGGTTCCGGCAACCTTTGCCGTGTATCCGGAGAGGAAGTGATACATCGCCTGCTCGGGACTGAGCTTTGAAATCGGTGGAAGCACACCGAAGGCATCAGCGGTGAGCATGATGATCGTTTTTGGATGCCCGCCCTTGCTGCCGGGTACGATATTGGGAATGTACTCGAGTGGATACGCCGAGCGGGTATTTTCGGTTTTTGCTTCCGAGTTGACATCAAGCTCGCGCGTGCGATCGTCGTAAACGACGTTTTCGATCACCGTCGAGAAGCGGTGTGTTGCCGCCCAAATCTCGGGTTCGGCCGTCGGCGAGAGCCGAATGACCTTCGCGTAACATCCGCCCTCGAAATTGAAGACGCCGTCGTTCGACCAGCCGTGCTCGTCGTCACCGATGAGCGGGCGGTGCGGATCCGAAGAGAGCGTCGTTTTCCCCGTTCCCGAGAGGCCGAAGAAGATCGCGGTGTCGCCATCTTTCCCGACATTCGCGGAGCAATGCATCGGGAGCGTTTGGCGCAGCGGCAGGAGGTAATTCATGATCGTGAAGACCGATTTTTTGATCTCGCCGGCATACTTCGTGCCGCCGATCAAGACGATGCGCTCCTGGAAGTTGACGAGGATGAACGTTGAACTCGGAACGCCGTCGCGCGCAGGGTCGGCCTGGAATTGCGCCGCGTCGATTACGGTGAACTCAGGCGTGAAATCGGGAACCGGCGCTTCCGGCGTAATGAACAAATGATGCGCGAAGAGGTTGTGCCACGCAAACTCGGTGTAGACGCGAATCGGCAGGCGATAGCGCTCGTCGGCGCCGACGTACGTGTCGAGCGCGTAGACGTCACGCTCACCAAGATATGTCTCGACTCTGGCGAGTAAGGCATCGAACACGGCAGGGTCCACCGGCCGGTTCGTGTCGCCCCAGTCGATGTAATTCTCGCTCGAGCGCTCTTTGACGAACGCCTTGTCCTTGGGTGAGCGACCGGTGTGCGGACGCGTGTCGACGATGAACTGTCCGTCGCGGCCCAACACGCCTTCACCACGACGCAACGCGTGCTCGACTAAGAGCGGCGGCGTCAGATTCTCCCAAAGATTGGCGGCTTTGAGTTTCTCCGGAACGGTAAGAATGGTCGTGTCCTCGCTGATTCTTGGCCTGGTAGTGAGAGCGGTTACTTTTTGAGACGTGGAGGTGGTGCCTGCAAAGCTTCGCGAGCAGGCCTCCCGCTCGAACGGTTCCAATGGAACGGCTATGCCCACCAAGCGCCTTATACTCGCCGCGGCCGTTACTCTTGTGGCCGGGCTCGCCTGCGCAGGGCGAGTGTCCGCCGTTTTACCCTTTCACTTTGGATTCTTCCCCTCCGGACGGTTTGACGCCATCACCGATGTCGCAGGCGTCAAAGTGGCCAACCTCACGCTGGTCCAGGGCTCGGACATCCGAACCGGCGCAACCGCGATTCTCCCCACCGACGACCCGTGGAGCCACAAGGTTGCCGGAGCATCCCTTTCCTTTAACGGCAACGGCGAGATGACCGGGACGCACTGGATCGATCAATCCGGCTACCTCGAGGAACCGATCGTGCTGACCGACACGCTCGACATCGGCCGGGCTGATGACGGCGTCATCGACTGGGTTATCGAGCACCATCCCGAGGTGGGCATTCGAGACGACGTTCCGTTGCCGGTCGTTGCGGAATGCGACGATCAACTTCTCAACGACATTCAGCGCCGCGCCGTCGGGCCGAAAGACGTACAAACCTTGCTCGATGCGGCGCAGCCCGGGCAGTTCGCGCGCGGCAGCGTCGGAGCTGGTACCGGTATGCGGGCGTTCGGCTTCAAGGCCGGAATCGGCTCGGCTTCGCGCGTGTTGCCGGCGGACGTCGGAGGCTACACGGTCGGTGTCCTCGTGAACGATAACACGGGCAGTTCGCGCGAAGCATTGACGATCGATGGGGTGCCGGTCGGCGAGCGGTTGAAAGACGAATACCACACGGTGTTTCCGCGGCATCTTGCAGAGGCCGATCTGCACGGACGGATGCGTAGCGGAAGCATCATCGTTGTCGTAGCGACCGACGCACCTCTCGACAGCCGCGAACTCCATGCGCTGCTTCTCCGCGCGGCACTGGGCATGGGGCGCACGGGATTGACCTCGGACGTCGGTAGCGGAGATCTGTTCGTCGGTTTTTCGACGAGCGAAGTATTCGAGCGGACCGGCAATTTCGAGGTCAGCGCGCCGGCCGAACGCATCATCACAAGCGACGATACGTTGGACGCGCTCTACCGCGCGACGGCGGAAGCGACTCAGGCGGCAATTTACGATGCGTTGTTCGAAGCGAAAACGATGACCGGTCGCGGCGGAGCGACCGTCTACGGCTTGCCGGTGGATCGCGTGCTGCAGATGCTGCGCGCAGCCGGCGCCGTTCAATGAGTTATATCGAAACGCAACGCTTGATTTTGCGTACGTGGATGCCGGGCGACGCGCCGGCATGGCACGCAATTTCGCAGAAACTGGAAGTCACTCGTTTTTTGCTCGCGCAGTCACCGTCACTCGAATCGGTTCGGGATTGGATCGATCGGCAGATCGCCGAGCAGGATCGCGAAGGTTTCTCGTGCTGGCCCGTACTTCGCAAGGACGACGGGCAATTGATCGGACGCTGCGGGCTGCATCGAATGACCGACGGAGACATCGAGATTGCGTGGGTCTTCGATAGCGACGTCTGGGGTCTCGGATTCGCGCGGGAGTCTGCGGAAGCGGTGCTCGAGTTTAGCTTCACGACCCTTTGTTTAGCTCAGGTTTACGCGTTGATCGACCCGCGGAACCGGCCATCGATCGCTTTGGCTAATGCGCTGGGCATGCAGTTCGATCGCGTCGTGCGCGCATACCGCCGCGATCTGCTACGCTACGTGAGTCATGGCTAGAAAAAAGCGGCGGAAAATGAAACTCGTTCCGCGCTTAGGACCACCGACGAATCTGCGGCCCGCCGGCGCGCACGAAACGCTCAAGCAGTACGACCGAAAGCGTCAAAAAGCGGCGTTACGGCGAGAAGCCGGCGAAAATATGGCAGAATTCGATCCCGACGTCGATTGAGTTAGCCAAGCATCGCGAGCAGTGCGACCCTGACAGCTGAAAACGGCGACGGATTCATTTCGAAATCGACGAGC
The DNA here is from genome assembly GCA_030042755.1 of Vulcanimicrobiota bacterium. Next base: position 3,875 of record JASHZC010000110.1, read on the forward strand.
GCTGCGCCGATTTTGTCGGCCATGCGGTTGGTGACGAACCACGGCGGCTTGGGCAAGAGGCTGCGGCCGGGTCCGTATTCTTTTTTAAGGCTACGTGGGAAGGGCGCGAACGGGCCGTAGACGACGCTCTTTTCGGCCCGGTCGAAGAGATAGGAATTGTGCACGACGCCTATGCCGCTGCCGATGTCGTCGATGGTATTCCCGGGAAACGCGCCCCACGCGATCTCGGTGAGCAAGAAGCCCACACCGGTCCACGTATTGACGGCGACGCATCCGTAGTGGAGTCCGGCGATCGCGGCATCGATGTCGGTTTCGTTCGACGCGAGCGTGGCCGGATGGGCGATGAGGTTTGCGCCCAGTGAGCCCCACAGCCGATCGTTGGCAAAGGCGACTGCATAGCGTAGATACGCCGGCGTATCTCCGGGAATGGTGGTTACCGCCAAAAGGCTCGAGAACGCCTCGGTCGTGAAAACGGCGTCGCCGCTTCCCGAATCCACGCGCACGATCGTGCGCGGCGTGAACCCATCGCCGCTCTTACCGTAGCGTAATGCGTCGTCGTGACCCTCGGTGAGCTGGCCGCATCGATCGGCCGCGCCGGGATAATAGGCGGGCCGGTCTCGCGCCTCGCGCATCACGGATTCGATCTGCTCGAGTAGCTTTGGCGTTCCGTCCCAATCCTGCGGTAGCACGAGCACTTGACTGGCAACGCAGTTGAAGCCGTCATTATGCAGCTTCTGCGTGACGATTTGTTCGGCTTGAAAGCGGAAATCTTCAGAGCTCCAGGGCCCCGGCACGACGATCGTTGGGCTTACATTTCCAAGCTCCGACGTGATCGGTTTTTGAAGCAGCGGATTGTTCTCCCGCTTCCGATCGGCCGCGTCGGAACGATCGCCGAACACGATCGCATCGTGCGTGCGATCGCTTCCGGTGATGTGAATTTCGTCGACCATCGGGTGAGCGCACAAAATCTTCCCGATGTCGGCTCCGCCGTATACGAATCGCACGTACCCCTCATCCACGAGCGGCTTGAACGCCTGCTCGAAGATCGGTCCGAGGTAGTCATTGACGGGGTTCATTTTTACGATGCAGACCGTATCGTCTGCAACGAGCTTGTAGAGAAC
>JASHZC010000111.1 GCA_030042755.1 Vulcanimicrobiota bacterium
GAAGATCGCGGCTTCGTCGCCACCCGCCCCGGCCCGAATCTCGATGAAGACGTCCTTCGAATCGCTGGGATCCTTGGGGACCATGAGCACGTGCAGCTCGTCCTCGAGCTGCGCGCGTCGCGCGCGCAGCGTCTTGAGTTCCTCTTCGGCAAGCTCGCGCAATTCCGGATCGCTCCCGTCTCGAAGCAACGCTTCACTGCCTTCGAGCTCATCGAGCGTCTTGCGGTAGCGTCGATACGTCGCAACCGTCTCTTCGAGTTGCGCGCGCTCTTTGACAAGCGCCGTAAAGCGCGCTTGATCGAAGCCGCCCGCGGGATTAGCCAACTCCGCCTCGATCTCGTCGAAGCGCCGGACCATCGTGTCCAGACGCGCGAGCACGCTCGCGTTCAAATCAGCCATGTTGACTTCAATCTAACAAAAAGGACGAGCCGCGATGCAGCTCGTCCTTCGAATTCTGCCGTTGTCGTTACGCTTCGGCTGCGGCCTTCTTCGCCTCTTTCGCGGCTTGGCGCTTGGCGGCTTCTTCCTTCTTCTTTGCAGCGGCAGCAGCGCGCTGGTTGAACTTGTCGACGCGACCGGCCGTATCGACCAGTTTCTGCTGACCGGTGAACAGCGGATGACACGCCGAGCAAATTTCGACGGCGATCTCTTTCAGGGTCGAGCCGGTGGTAAATGTGTTTCCGCAAGCACAGTGAACCCGAGCCTCGGGATACCAGTGCGGATGGATCTTCTGTTTCACAGCCCCATGATTATAGCAAGGGGGCGCAAGAGGGGTGACCTCCTGCGCCCGAAGGAATCCATCGGGTGCTAGATTCTGCTACAACAGCACCTTTGCGACAAGTATCCCTATAAGTATGAGCGCCAGAGCCCACATGTTCGGTCGACCTCCCTTCGCAGCGCTACACGTACCCAGCTGGGAAGATTTCACACCAAGGCGAGTAGCCGCCTACCGCGCGAACCTGCGCCAGAGCGCGTGCTGCCTGCTCGTACTCGGACTGACGGCGCAAACGCCGGCACCGACGGCGACGTCCGTCAGCGACCCGATCGCGATCTATCGATCGGCGGTGGGAGCGATGGCCGCGCTTCCGCCGCAAACCGTCAGCGGTTACGACGAGACGATAACGCCGCGCGGCCTTGGCCTGAAAATCCTACAGGTCAACGGCATGGCCGTCGTGCACATTGCGTACACGAAAGATACGACTCCGCGCGTCTTTCATGTTGCGGTGGACGGCGCCAACACTGCGGTTGTGGATGCGAACTCGGGCCAACGGTACACCGCCGGGGAACTGTTCTGGTCCCCAACGTGGTCGACGACTCCGCCGCCGACGCCGCCCAGTCAAATGACGGTAATCGCAACCGTCAGAGAAAGGGCGCTCGCGGATCTTCTTACGCCGGCCGACGCCAACTACACGCTCTCGTTCGTCGGGATTGAGAACGTGAACAACGTGCCGGTTTACCACATTCGTCTCGTCGCTCGCCAAGACGCGACAGCGCATCCGCTTACCGATGTCTACGCCGACCAGCAGACGTACTTGGTTCGGAGGGCCGTTGCAGCATTTACCGACAACTCGGTAACCAACGTTACGGGCGCGCTAACGATGAATTTCGATCGTGTCGGCAACTCCTGGCTTCTCGACTCCGGCCAGGTAGATGCAACCGTGCACGCCTTATTGCAGCAGGTTTCGGGAAGCGCCACGTTCGCGGCGTCGGGCGTCACGCCGTAGCGTCGGCTACGGAACGTTTAAGCCGGTGATCGCATCGATGAGATGGCCTGCGAACGGAACACCGATTCCGCTGACCAAATCGTAGCCCGGTCCCGCTTGCTCTCCCGGAATTGGCGAAGCCGGCGAGTAGGTTGGATTCGCCATCTGATTGTCGCCGTAGACGATGTCGTAGAAGACCTGGCTGTAATCGAGGGACGGCGTGAATGATAGGGTCGTTGACGCTGAGCATGGCGTCGCGCTACACGCATAGATTGCGTACAGATAGGGCGATGCGTTTCCGAGTCGCCAAAAGTGACCGCTGCCGCTTGCGGGACACGCTCCATGACCCGGATTCAGCTTGCACGCGCTCAACACGTCGGCCCACATCGCCGCCATTTCCGGAGCAGCGACGGAGGTACCGCCGATTCCGCTAATCGTGCCACCCCATTGCGCGTTTTCTACGGTAGAAACACCCGTGCTCGGGTCGCCGATCAGCGACGCGTCGGGCTGCTCGCGAAGCGTTGCTTTGATCGGCGCGGCCGATTGCCACGCGGGTGCCGGCATGAACGCCGAAATGCCGCCGCCCGAACCTTCGACCCCACCATATCCCGTGTCTGACGTCGATATTCCCCAGGCGAGCCAGGGTGCGGTCTGCTGTCCGAAGGCATTGACGTTTAGGGTGATTCCTCCGACCGATGTGGCGTTCTGATCGCCAGCCGGATATGTAACGCACTGCTCGGCCAGGTACGTGGTTCCGTTGTTGCACTCGGCGGAGCCGTTGTCGCCCGACGAAGCAAAGACCGCAATGCCTTCAGACGCGAGTTCGGCAAATTCCAATTGCGAATACGATCCGGAATATGGATACGAACCGCTGGTATAACCGGTGAACGCTCCTGCGCCTTGACCTGACGGGTCGAACTCGCCCTCACCGAAGCTCAGTGAGAGCACATCGACGTCGTTCTCGGCGATCGCCTGTTGGATCTCAGGGTCGGATTCCACGATTCCAATTTCGGGTGATCCTGCGTTCGAGCCGGTCGTCGGGCATTGGTTCGGGAACGCGATCGTGCTGCAGTCCGACGCATTGTACGCGAGATAGAAGTAGAGGTTCGCGCCGGGCGCGAGCGTCGCTGCCTGCTGTGTGTCGAGCTGCGCTTCGCCGTCCTCGGGATTACACGCCGGCAACGAACCGCTGCAGTTTGGGCTCGTAACCGGCGGCGGCGTTTGGAAATCGCCGGAGTATGGGAACTCGCTCCCGCTGATGCCGCTCTTACTCAATCCCTCGGTAACACCGTCGGCGGTAACGGGCCTTTCCGTCACGGTAGCTGCCAATGTCGTGTTGGTGTCTGCGAGCCATGCGTTGAGATCGACGTCGCCGTGACCGCTCGACGTCGTGTCGATCGGACCCGTGCCGATGATGCCCAGCGTGACGCCGCTGCCGTCATACGTTGTGTACGCACCGATGTAATCCAACGCAGCGCGCACCGTCGACGGTGAGTAGCCCGTCGCATAGCCTGCAGCGGCATGCGGAGGATAGACGATGAACGTGTGCTTGCGCCGATAACCAACGATGTTTCCGACGCTGTCAACCGCGAGCTTTTGCTCGAAGTGCGGCTGGGAATTCGGAGCGACGAATTCTTGGCCGTTGTGCTCGTAGAGGCCGAACGTCGTACCGAAGGCCTTCTCCATGTTTGCCTGGCTGCCCGCGACCGTGACCAGCATGCGCTGTTTCCAACCGGCCACCGAGAGACCGTTGTTCAGGAAATATTGCTCGACGGCTTGATAGTCGGCTTGCGTCGCACCAAAGCGCGCCGCGATTTCGTCTGGGTTCAGGAAGTGGCGGAAGTTTCCGCTGGCCGGATTGGAGACTTCTTGCGCGTATTGCACGAGCGCTTGCGCGCCTTGCTGATGCACGAGCACCGAGACGTTGAGGTGCGCGTTTTTGATCGGTCCGACGTACGTCGACGACTTGAGCACTTCCTGATCGTAGCTCTGCACCAGCAACTGCGACGGGACCGTGCTCGTGTTCGTGATGGGGGGAGGCTGGGCAGCCGGAATGCTTGCGCCTCCACCGCTGCCTCCGCTGCACGCCGTCAGCGTGCCGATCAGCGCGGCCGCTGCCGCAAAAGCGAACCGCTGATTCACTTCACACCTCCAAAGTGCCGCGTAGCGATACCACGCACGAAGCTTTCGATGCGCTGCGATCGCTGCAACGAACGCCTGAAGTCGATTCCGGCCTCATGCGCCGCAATGCTCGCTTCCAATCCCGGTATGCTCTTCACACCGGTAGCATCTCTCCGAACGACGGAACTCGTCGTCGGATCCGAACTGAACCAATACGCCTCGCTGATCGTGTCGGTCTGAAGCGGCTGCCCGTTCGGCGATATGAAAAGCGAGTACGGCGTATCGAGGAAGTAGTCGTAGTAGATCTCTTCTTTGTCCGTAATCACCACGCATACCGGTCCGACCGGCGGCGATCCCGGCGTCACGTAGGAGTCGATCGTGCGCGTGTCGGTGTAGCCGAGTACCGGATCGATCGTGTCGATCGTGCGGACAAATCCGTCAGCGGTCGTGTAGCCAGGCGGGGGGCTGCACGGCGTAGGTACGGCAGCAGAAGCCTGGCCCGTCGTCGTGTCGCTGTAAAGCGACGTCCCGGTCCACCATTGCGGATACTGAAGCGTCGCTTGTGCCGTTCCCTGGATATAGGGCGTCAGCGTGATAACACCGTTCGACGGCGCGCTATACGCAAACTCGAGCGACGTGATGCCGAAGTTCGGCGCTTGGATCACGTAGCTTCCCGAGAAGTCGGAGTTCACGACGATGTTATCTTGACTGTTTATACCGGCGATCGTATCCGTCTCGGCGTACGCACCGTTTCCGGTGTAGGTGCGCTTTTGCGTCGACCCGTCGGCCAGCGTTGTGTTCACCGTCGACGGCGGCCCGTTGGTAATCGTTCCCGAGTACGGCAGCGGCGAGGAGATCGCGTAGACGAGTGGCGTCGCGTAGGTCGTCACGATCGAATCGCCGACTTCGTCGGTGGTCGTTTCGCTCAGCTCGCTGAAGCTCGACGCCGTGTTGTAGGTGCTCGCTTCGACGATTGCGTTGGTCGTAGTGGTCGTCGTTTCAAGAGAGCTCGCGTCGCTTTCCGTGCTGTATTCATCTACCGTACCCGACGGCGAACCCGCAGGCGGCGACGTCACGCTCGCATCGACCGTGACCGTTGCATCCGAAGTGCTCGTAGGCATCGGACACGGCGACGAACGGTAGATCGTTTCCGTCAACGTTCCGGTGTACGCATAGCTAGCACCGGTTGCGATCGGTTGAACGCCGACGGCCTCTGTGCCGGCGCCGCTCTTGCGTGTGGTACTCGCAGTTTGCACGCAACCCGAAATGTTCGGCGTCGGGAGTGTACCGCCGGTGTAGATCGCGAAGTTTAGCGCGCTGCCGTCGGAAATCGTTTGCGATCCGGAGTTAGGCGATGCAATCGAGATCGTGTCGCCGCTGGTAGTGAACTCGCCGATCGTGATCCAGTAGCCGCTCTCGTATTCGGCCAGGTAAAATGCACTCGTCGGAGCGCTCCCAAACGTCAAGCTAAAAC
>JASHZC010000112.1 GCA_030042755.1 Vulcanimicrobiota bacterium
ACTCTGCGGGCAGACGCCCGCACCGGCGCCTCCCGTTACAGATATTCTCGCGCATCATCGCGCTGCACTCGACGCGCTGCATTTGCGCAGCCCAAAAACGCACGAAACGATTGGGACCCTTGACGGTCTTGGCACCAGCGGCGTCTTTCACGAATGGCAAGACGGTGACAACGAGCGTCGTGACGAGCAGCTCGGCATTCGCTCCGAGCGGATGTTGCGCGCCGACGACCGTCTCTGGATACAGAATGCGAACGGCGAGATCCGCGAACTCCGCGGCATCGTTGCGCGCCGGCAGATCACCGAGGACTTCATCGCCAGCGGCTCGTTCGCGGAACATCCGGAAGTGGTCCACTTCGTCGATCGGAAGACGCTCGCTGACGGCCGAACGGTCTACGTTCTCGACGTTACCCCTCCCGGCGGAGAGCCCTATCGGATCGGCATCGACGCGCAAACGTGGATGATTGATATGACGTCATACGTCGATTCCGACGGGCGCGAGACGGCGGTGTACAGCGATTTTCGAGTCACCGACGGCCTGTTGATTCCATACGTCGAAGTGGATTCGACCGGCGATCATGCGTACGACGTAACATCGCACGTTACCAGCGTGATTGCCGACGAACCGATCGCAGCATCGATCTTCGCTCCATTCGAGCCGGAAGTCGTGCCGAACACTACGCCCGTCACCGTGAATTACGACGAACGCGGAGGGCTGATCTACACGCAGGTGACGATCGCGGGAAAGTCTCACCGCTTTTTGATCGACTCGGCTTCACAGGGCAACGTGATCGACAGCGGTCTTGCCGAGCAGCTCGGCCTGCATCCTCAAGGAGCGTTGGAAATCAACGGCGCGGAGCGTTCGCCGAGCGGTGGTGTGGTCGAGACGCCGCCGATTGAGGTTGGCGGCGTCGAGCTACCGACGCACATTGCAACGGTCGTCGACTTGAGCCGCGTGGTGATGGAGGGGCGCGTTGACGGAATTCTGGGTTATCCGTTCTTCGCGGCCGCGGAATTACGATTCGATCCGACGAGAAATACGCTCACGATCGCGCGGCCGGGTACTCTTGCGGTCGACGGTACGGAGATCGATGTCGACACCGATCGCGAGCTGCCCGAGATCGAGGCGAAAATCGAAGGGCAGCAGGCGCGCATGGTCATCGACACCGGAGACGCCAACGAGTTGCTGCTCTTCCAGAGCTTTGTCGACGCAAATCCCGGCCGCATCTTCTCGATCCACGGCGCCAACATCTCGAGCCGCGGAATCGGCGGCTCCGTACACGCCACGCGAGCGGTCGTCGACGACCTGCAACTCGGACCATATCATCTTTACAACCGTTACGCGAACGTCGTGATGGCCACAACCGGTGCGTTTGCCGATCAACATGACGGCGGCAATGTAGGATATGGATCGCTGCGCAACTTCGTTATGACCTTCGATCTGCCCGACCACGCACTCTATCTCCAACCCGCGCAAGGTTTCGACGACGGTCGAGGCCGACAAATCGCGCAATAGCTCACATTGCGGCAATGAATCGATGACGACGCGGCGACGGCCGCGGCGCACGATGCATTCATGATGTCGCAGCAAATCGGTTTCAGCATACTAACCGCGCCGCTCGCCGCGATCGATCGGCGCTCGCTCTCGCAAGCGTGGTACTCGGCCCTGCACCTCGCGTCGCACGACGTTCGCCGGGAGAAGGCGAGCGCGCGTGCGATCCCGCAACGCCGCCCTTCCGTCTGCGCCAAAACCTCCGATTCCAGCCCGCCGCGAAGCGCTCGCGTAGCCGATGTCCGTGTCGTGCCGCCTCGTTCACGCGCCGATACTCGTTGTCTGCCGACTGAGGAACGCCGAGCGATGCGATCGCGACTTGCGCAGCGCATCGAACGGGCGTTTCTCGAACCGAACCCGCATCGCGCGCAGCGCGCGACGTTTAGCGTGGATGGAATGGGTGGACGCGTGCACGTCGCACTGCAATCGAGTGCAACGGGAATGCGGCTCGTGGCCGTTTGTCATGCCACGGCGCGCGACCGCGTCGCGCGCGCGTTGGAGGAAGCTCGCTACGCGCTAGCAGCGCGCGGCGTTGCTCTGCGCGTGTACGTAAGCGAGGTTTAAGGCGATGACCGTAAATGCCGCTATTGCGGATGCGCTCGATCGCATCGAGCAGCGATCGGCCGACGTTCAACGCGCGTTCACGCCAGGCGCCGTGCCGCAGTTCGGCGACGTAACCACCGCTACGCCCACGTCGCGTGCGGCGCTCGATCCGCTCTCCGTTGCGCCGCCGCCCGACGCGTACTTCATCAGTACCGACGAACGCGGGCGTATGGTGTATACGCGCGATGGAGACTTCACGCTTCGCGACGGAACGCTCGCCGGCGCCGACGGCCGCGCGGTCCTGGGGTTCACGTCGCCGCAGGCTGGAAAAAGCGAATTGCGCGTCGATCCGGTCGACGAGGCACTCGGCCGCGTCGACCGTCTGCGTATCGAGCCGGACGGTACGCTTTCGTACGATCGCACGGCGATCGATCCCCGTACCGGCTATCGCGAGCGCCAGCGCGTTGCGGTCGGCCGGCTGGCGCTCGCGCGTTTTCCGGCTGCGACGAAACTGAACGCGCTCGACGCGAACCATATGATACCGCCGCCCGGAACGCTGCCTCACGTTGGTCGCGCCGGCGATGGCAATTTCTCGACTATCGCGCCGATGCGTCAAGAGGAAAGCCGCATCGACTTCAATCGCAGTCTCGACCGCCTTGAAGAAGCGTACGTCGCATTCGACGCGTTGCAGGCTGCGCACAAAGCAAAAGGCTCGGCAACGAAAACGACGATGGATCTGCTCAAATGATGAGCATGAGCTTCGAACGCGTAGGTACCGCAGTCGACCACCGGTGCATTCGAAGACCGACATTTCGGGAGCGGTCGTTGTTGCCCGTGAGCGCGGCGTGCGTGGTCGCGAGCGGGGTGCGCGAAGCCCTGAGCCGCCTGATCGGCGAGACCGTCTTGCTAAAACTTTACGAACCGGCAATTCCCTCGGCCGACGCATGGAAGCAGATCCTCCGCGACGCCCGGATTTACCGCGTGCGCGGATCGCGCGGAGAAGCCGCGGTGATTCTGCGCATGTGCGACGCCTCCGCTCTGGCAGCGGCCGCGTTCGGCGAACGTGACGCCTCGACCACCCCGCTTTCGGCACTTGAGGCTGCGGTGGTCGATCGGGCCGTGCGCGCGTTCGCAGCGCAATTTACCGCAGTTTGCGGCGTCACCGAAGCGCCCATCCTCGAAGAAATCCACGCAATCGGCAGCTTGCAAACGTACGTAGAACTGCAACTCGAGCAGCCCGTGCGCGCTCGCATCGGCATAGCGCTTGCGAGGGATCCGCTTCCGGAAGCGCAGCCGGGTGTGGCTTTGGAATCCTTGCTCGACCTGCAAGTCGAGCTTTGCGTTCGAACCGATCTCGGTTCGCTTACGGCGCTCGCCGTGGCGGAGCTGGAGCCGGGAGTCATCCTGCCGATACCGCCGGGCGCGTTGCGAGGAACGCTCGATGTTGCCGGGAGCCCGCTTGCCCGCGGCGAATGCGGCGTCAACGGCGGCCGATATGCATTAGTAATCGACCATATTCCGGACCGAAGGGAAGTACCGCCAGCATGACGATCGACACGAAAAAATTGAAAGACCGCAACAACCTCGATGTGTTGCTGCACGTGCCGCTCAGCATTACTGCGGAATTGGGTACGTGCAAGATGTCGGTCGAAGAAGTGCTGAAGCTCGGCGCGGGATCGATTATCGAACTCGATCGTCTCGCCGGTGGTCCGGTCGATCTGATGGTCAACAACAAGCTCATCGCTCGGGGCGAAGTCGTCGCCGTCGACGAGAACTTCGGTGTCCGAGTAACGGAGCTCATTTCAAAACCGATTTAGGTCTTAGACAGCTTTCCGACGCGGAGGAAGCATCATGAGCAACGTGCGACTGCTGGTCGGCACGCGTAAGGGTGCGTTCATTTTGACTGCCGACGGAAAACGGCAAGACTGGAATGTGAGCGGTCCGTTTTTCGCGGGTTGGGAGATGTACCATCTGAAGGGATCGCCCGCCGATCCGAACCGAATTTACGCCTCTCAGTCGAGCGGCTGGTTCGGGCAAATCGTGCAACGCTCGAGCGACGGTGGGAGCACCTGGGAAACCGTCGGCAATCAGTTCACGTACGACGGCGTCCCGGGAACGCACCAGTGGTACGACGGCACGCCGCGGCCCTGGGAATTCAAGCGCGTCTGGCACTTCGAACCATCGCTGACCGATCCAGACTCGGTGTACGCCGGCATAGAGGATGCCGCGCTGTTTCGCAGCGACGACGGCGGGCAGACGTGGAGCGAGCTCGCGGGACTGCGCGGACACGGAACGGGCCCGTCATGGCAACCCGGCGGCGGTGGCATGTGCTTGCACACGATCCTCCTCGATCCGCGCGACACCGGCCGGATGTATACGGCGATTTCGGCTGCAGGCGCATTCCGTTCAGACGACGCCGGAGCGACTTGGAAACCGATCAATCGCGGCCTGCGCTCCGAGTTCATTCCCGATCCCGACGCAGAGATCGGGCATTGCGTGCATCACATCGCCTTTCACGCAACGCGGCCCGACGTGCTCTTCATGCAGAAGCACTGGGACGTTATGCGCAGCGACGATGCCGGCGACAATTGGCACGAGATCAGCGGTGACCTCCCGACCGATTTTGGTTTTGCGATCGACGTGCACGCTCACGAACCGGAAACTGTCTACGTCGTTCCGATCAAGAGCGATTCGGAGCATTTTCCGCTCGACGGGCAGCTGCGCGTCTACCGCAGTCGAAGCGGAGGAAACGAGTGGGAACCGCTCGCGAAGGGATTGCCGCAGAGCAATTGTTACGTGGACGTGCTGCGCGACGCGATGTGCGTGGATCAGA
>JASHZC010000113.1 GCA_030042755.1 Vulcanimicrobiota bacterium
AAGGTGTGGAGCTGACCGGTACTAATCGCTCGGATATTTTTAACTACGCTTACGCCTTCATGTTTGGCACCTGGGAGTTCTTCTCTGTACAGCTTTCCCACCCGCGATCGGCTGGAGCTCCGGCTCGCCATCGCGGATGGGGATCCAGTTTCTGGCGTCCATAGCGGCGGGGCCCCACCCGTTCCCATCCCGAACACGGCAGTTAAGCCCGCCAGCGCCAATGATAGTCGGGCCGCAGGGCCCCTCGAAAGTAGGTCGACGCCAGATTAGATAGACGCGAAAGCCCGTTGCACGTCGTGCAGCGGGCTTTCGTTGTTTAACGCGGCCGGATACGATAGATCGCTCCGGTCTGATCGTCGGCAAGAAAAAGCGAGCCGTCGGCACCGACGGCGATTCCCGTTGGGCGGCCGATGCGCTCCGACGTTCCGCCGTTTTGATAACCGCCGACGAATTCACGCCACTGCGTCGTGGGGTCGTTCCAGTTCGCGGCGCTCTGCGGTGCATCGCCGTTCATGGGAACGAAGACGACGCGGGGCGGAACGAAACCGGAAAGACCTTGATCCGGTCCGTGCCACGACCCATGCAACGTCACGAACGCGCCGCCGCGATAGACGGCCGGAAACGCGTACGCTCCTTGCTGATCGACCGGATAAAAGACGGCGCCGATCGGTGTTTGGTACGCGGGAAAGATCACGCGCGGCACCGGCGTATCGTCGCACGAGCCTGGCCATTTTTCGAAGTGCTTGCGGTTCTCGTAACATGCCGGCCAACCGTAATTCACCGGCGCCGCATGAAGCGTAACCGCATCGAAAATCTCGTACGGATGATAGAGCGGCAGGTCGTCGGCGCCGGCGACGCCCGCCCACAGCGTATTCGTTTGTGGATTCACGGTAAGGGCAATCGCATTGCGAATGTTCTTGGCCTCGAACGACACCGTTCCGCCCTTCAAATCGATGCGTTGAATTGAAGCTCGCGTGTCGTCGAGTTCGGGGCGACACGCATTGCATGACGATCCGACACTTGCGTAAAGCGTGTCGCCGGCGAGTGCAACGCTCGTTGTGTGATGATCGCTGGAAACTCCGGAGGTCCGGACCGCCGTGAGTTTGAGAGGAGCGCTTCCCGCCTGTTGATCGCCGACGCGATACGGAATGCGGTAGACACCGAACTGGGTTCCGACGAAGAGCGAATCATCACCCAGCGTAACGCCGGCGGCCGGACCGTTGTCGAACGTTGCGAACACGTGTGGCTCGCTGGGATGCGCCGAATCCGCTCCAGGAAGAAGATACACGTGATTCGACTCGGTTCCGATGAAGAGGTCACCGTTCGGTGCCGCAGCAAGCTCGCGTGCGCCGCGCACAACGCCGACCCGTTCGATCGTGAAACCGCTGGCGACGGAAGGCATCGATGGGTCTGCGGACGCGCCGTGAATGCAGCACAACGCCAAGAGAAGCGATGCAAAGTGTTTCAATGTGTCGTACCTTTAGGGGCGAATGCGATAGACAAGACCGGCTTGATCGTCGCCAATGAACACGCTGCCTTGCGATCCAACCGCGACACCGGTTGCACGACCGATGCGGTTGCTGCAACTTGGTTGGAATCCCGTCACCAGATTCGTGTATTGGGCGGTCGGCGATTCCGTTCCCCAGGCGGTCATCGCTGTTGCGGGTACGTCGCCTTTCAACGGGATAACATCGACTTCGGGTGCAAGCGTGCACCCGTTAGGCGTGTGCCACGAACCGTGACTTGCCACGATTAGCGAGCCGCGATACGAAGCGGGAAAGAGATACGTTCCGGTCTGCGACGCTGGATAGAAGGCCGCGCCAATGTGCGTAATGTATGCGGGAAATTCCACGAGCGGTACGGCCTCGACGTCGCAATTTGCCGGTGCGCCGGCGCCCGTGTTGTAGAGTTGGTGATTTTCCTCGCAATACGGCCATCCGTAATCGGCGACACCGCCGGCGGAAGTCGCCGCGGCCGTCGCGTCGTCCATAAACTCGTACGGATGATACGTGGGTAGATCGTCTTGGCCGGCACCGCCCGCCCATAGGTGCGTGCTTGCTGGATCGACTGCGAGAGCAATCGCGTTGCGGATGTGTTTTGCGAACAACGTCATGTTCGCACCCATCAAACTCATCTTCCAAATCGCCGCGCGCTGCGGATCGGTCTCTCCCGTGCAGCCGTTGCACGATGATCCCATGCTGGCGTAAAGCGTCGTTCCGGATACGGCAACCGACGTCGACGAATGATAGTCTCCATCTCCCGGATTTGCGGTCGGACCGGTTCGCACGGTAGCGATCGCATGGAGATCCTCGGCTTGAATATCGCCGTCGCTGTATGGCGTGGCCCAGACGTGGTATTCGGTCGCAACGAACACCGTGCAGCTCGATTTCGAGAACGCAACGCCTTCGGCATTGTTTCCACCGGCGGGCTCACCGGATGGAATGGTTTCGTTCGAAATCGTCGCGAAGACTTGCGGTTCGCCGGCAGCGCCGCTCGCTTCAGCGTCGGGAATAATGTAAACGTTGCCTCCGGTCGTGCCGACGAGAAGATCTCCGTTCGGGAGCGCCGCGAGTTCGCGAGCGCCGCCGATGCTTGCGATCGTTTGGATCGTCAAACCGCTCGGAACCGTCAGCGCGGGCGTGGTGGGCGTCATGCCGGGAGTAGAGGTTGAAGCCTTCGCACCGTTGCAGCTGCCGTTCGTTACCGGGCCGGAGCTCGGTTTCGATGTTGCGGAACTCTGCGACCCGGTCGACGGAGCCGCCCCGGCCCCGCCGCATCCCGTTGAAATAGATGCCCAGGCAAGAAGCAGAACCGCACACCCCAGCAGACTCTTCATGCCATAGTTTTCGGCATCGAACGTGCGAATCGCTCGTAGAATTGTTTGGCATCGAGATTCGTCTGCGCCGCGAGCGCGCTGAGACTTGGCTCTTCAAAATCTCTCGGCAGTAGACGGACCATGTGATCGCGCGCGACCGCGTATGCTTCCGATTGAACGTCGACCGAACGCGTACGAATGCGGCCGGTAGCGGGATCGAGCAGCTCTTCCAACGACATCGGCCGCAAACGCCCTCCGGAGAGCGCAATGAGGGAACCACTGCCACCGTCGAGCAGATAGCGTACGGCTCCATAACCGAGCGTTCGCGTGTAATCCACGTCGAACGCGACGGGCTTCGCACAGCGCAATTCGTAGCCGATGTCTTTGGTCAACACGGTCGCGTCGACGCCGATTGAGCGCAGCCGCCCACGCACGCCATCGCGAAGCACCGATCCGAGGGGAACGTCGGCAAGCCGAACGTGACCGTACGAATCGCGCGAAACATTTTCGAGTCCCTCAAATGATTGGGGATCGATACGTTCGGTAATGCCCTCGGCAACGACGGCAACGCCGAAGTCACGTCGTTGCGCGCGACGCTTCACGATCGCGCCCGCAATCACGTCGACGACCTGATCGAGTTCCAAGTCCCCTTCGGGAAACTCTTCCGGAATGACGGCCAGCGTGCCGCCTGCGGCATTCGACATCCCCAGAGCCAGAGCGCCCGACTTGCGTCCCATGCTCACGACGATGTACCAGCGCACGGTCGTGCGCGCATCTTCGAGCAAGCTCTCAATGATCTGCGCGCCGACGGATCGCGCGGTCTCAAATCCAAACGTCGGGGCGTTATCATGAAGTGGAAGATCGTTGTCGATCGTTTTAGGCACGGTCGCAACGCCAAGTCGTCCTTGCGTGCGCTCCGCAATTCGCGTTGCACCAAACGTTGTGTCGTCACCGCCGATGCAAACGAGGTAACGAAGTCCTAATTGGTCGATCGAAGCAATGGTGCGGTTCAGCGTTGCCTCATCTTGGGCCGGATTCGTGCGCGACGTGCGTAGAAACGATCCACCGCTCGTGCGAATCAACGCGGCATCGTCGATGGTAAGCTCGGCGGTCTTTACCGGAGTGCCCGCGGCCAGATCGCGGTATCCGTCAAAAATACCCAAAACGCGCAACCCACAGTTGCGCGCTTCAATCGTTGCCGATGAGATAACGCCGTTGATGCCCGGCGCGGGACCGCCGCCCACGAGGATTGCGAGAGTATCGCTCATGCGCGAAGAATCCACGCTGCCGATGCAGCTTTCCTACGACGCGGTCTGCTTCGACCTATTCGGAACCCTCGTAACGGGCGAGGGCACGCCTATCGAGGGTGCGCGTGCTGCGCTCGAATTCTTGCCGGCACAGCGATGGGCGATCGTTACCTCGTGCGGGGCTCGGTTCGCGCGCGCGCTGATCGCTGCCGCTGAGTTACCGGCTCCTCGCGTGCTGATCAGCTCCGATGACGTGGCACGTGGAAAACCGGCTCCCGATTCCTACGCGCTGGGCGCGGAGCG
>JASHZC010000114.1 GCA_030042755.1 Vulcanimicrobiota bacterium
TATTGCAGCATCTTCCATCTCGTTCGATGTACGAGGTGTGATCGCACAAAAGAAAGAGCCCGAAGAAACTTCGGGCTCTCTTTTTTGGCGAACGAACTAGTCGCCGTCGTCGTTGCGTGGCGGCAGTACCGCTATGCTGGGATCGCCTAGGAGCGATTCTCGCAAGTAATAACCGGCCGTTTCATATCCGCTCGGAAGCGGCGCCGGCGCCTGAATCGGCGTAATTCCAAGCGTCGCGCAACTCATGGTAGGCGGCGAATTCGGCGCCGGGATCTCGGCAATGGTAGGCGGATTGGGTTGTTCGTCGCCCCGCAGCTTGCCGATATCGAGCGCGTCCGTGAGATCGGATGTTCCCGGATTTCCATCTGCAGGTGATAGACCGGCCTTCACGCCCGGCTGTTCATCCGGAAGCGCTCCGAATGGCGCGAGTCCAAAGACTCGCTCGATGAACTTCGAAACCGAGCCGTGATCTGACCATTCGTGTACGACGACGCCGGTCTTGGAGAACGGTGAGATCACGATCGCCGGCAATCGCACGCCGTCGCCGCACGAATAGCCTGCCTCCGGACCCGTTACGTCTTGTGGGCACGTTTTTCCGAACTCGGGTGGCGGCAAATGATCGTAGAAGCCGCCGCTATCGTCCCACGTAACGATGATGACCGAATCCTTCCAGTATTTGCTCTGCGCAATGGCGTTGATCGTATCCGCCAAGTATGCCTCGGCAACCTGATGATCTGCATCGCCGCTGCCGGGGTGATCGTCATCGCCAACGTAATATTCCTTGCCCTGGGTGTTGCTGGTGAAGATCGAATCGGCCGGCTTCAAACCGTACGAATTTTCCGTTCCCCCCTTCACCCAGAAGACGCCCTCGCTGGGCAACGTCCCGTTCTTGATGTCGTTGATCAAGCCGTTGCTCGACGTGTTGTCGCGCATCGTCGTTGCCGTACCGAACGCCGAGTTGGCGTGATTGATGTAATCGAAGTAGAGCGGTGCGAAGTGGTGCGGAACGAAGCCGGCACCGGTTACGAAGCCCTCTTCGTACCACGCCCAGGGTATCGACGGCTTGTACAGGATCTTCGACTCGAGCTGGATATCGTCCGAAATCAGCCCGACGTCGCCGGTCGAGTACGCCGTCCTGTCCATACTCGGAGCAAGCATCACCGGCATCGTCGCGTAACTTTGGAACGTTGAATTGTCAGGCGAATACGATGCCGTCGTCAGCGACCACTGTGGCGACGGCGGATTATCGTCATTCGATATCGGCACGCCGTCGCTGTAGCTATCGTCCTGCGGAACGGTCAAGACGCCGAGTCCCCGCGCTGCTTCGGTTTGTCCGATTTGTCCGGAGAACAGTTGGATATTGCTCGGAGTTGACGGCCCTGTATTGGCCTGGAAGTAGTGATCGAAGAGCGCGAAGTTCTTGGCGTAATACCACAGATACGGGATCGTATCGCAATCATACACGGCTTCGATACCAATCGATTCGTTGTGGTTTTCTATTTTCGAGGGACTCGGCGTTGGCCCTAACGGCGCAGCGCCGCCTTCATCGTCGACTAAGAAGCCATTCATCTTGCCGTGGTCGATCGCGAATTCCTGATCGTAGCGTCCATTGTTTCCGCCCGTGATGTCCGGCGCGTCTTGGACATAATTCGGGCTGTTCTTGTTGGTCGTGATGAGGAACGGACGCTGGCAACTGCCCGTTTGCGGATCCGGTTGGCAGTCCGTAGCTTGGGCCGTTGCGGTTCCGAGGTTTTCGACCGTTTGGCCGTTTACGCCCGGAAAGAGCCCGAAGTATTGATCGAACGTATGGTTTTCTTGAACGATCACAAATACGTGCTTGACCTTTGCGCGCAGTAGACCGTCGAGGCTATGAGGATCTGGCACTCGTTCGGCGACTTGCACTGCATCGGTTTGCGCACCTGTGGATGTTCCTTCTGTAATTCCCGAGCTGCTAATGCCGGCTCCGCCGCATCCTGACAACATCATTGATGTCGTCAACGCAGCGAGACCCGCCAGGAAACGACGCATTGACCGCTACCTCCACTTTGAAGCGAAACGGATATGCATCCAATGCTAGTAAAATGCTAGTAGCGGTAGTAGTCGCAGCGATAATGCAGCCTTAACGCTTAGAGCGGATGCATTATCAAACGATAATGAATTACCAACCGACGGCTTCGCCGTCTTTCCCGAAATCCGAACCGCCGGCGTAAGCACCGCTCGGCAAGAGCATGATCGCTTGATATCCGCCCATCAGCTCGCGATTCGACGAGCGGACAACGTGACCCATCGCGCTCAATTGCTTGCCGACAAGGTCGTACAGCGCCGATTCGAGATAAAGAGTGTTTGAAATCTCGTCGTGCCGGAAGCGCGCCATATCGCCGGCTTGCTGTACGTTTGCGCCGAGATCGATGATGTCGACCGCAATCTGTTCGTGTCCCTGCGCTTGCATGTCGCCGCCCATCAATCCGAGCGTCATGAGCGGCTTACCGTCGCGCTCGATAAAGCCGGCCATCAGCGTGTTGTAGGGACGCTTGTGTGGCGCGATCGCGTTGGGACTCTTAGGGTCGAGCGTAAAAAGTCCGCCGCGGTTGTGCAAGATGAAACCGTAGCCCGGCACCGTGATTCCCGAACCGAACCCGTCG
>JASHZC010000115.1 GCA_030042755.1 Vulcanimicrobiota bacterium
GGGCACTACAACTACGGCTACATGCTCTATCGCTATCCGATGGAGGCCGCCAGCGACGCCGTCTACTACTCCCTCTTGATGACGGCGATCTATCTCATCGAGTATTTTGCCGCCACGCGAGACATCGAGACCAAACTCGCTCGAGCGCAACTCGAGAATTTGCGGCTCCAGCTTCAACCGCATTTTCTCTTCAACACGCTCAACGCGATATCGGCCGTCATGTACGAAGACGTCGCCAAGGCCGACCGAATGTTGGCGCAAGTGAGCGACTTCATGCGCCTCGTGCTCGCCTCCGGCGGCGTCCAGGAGATTCCGCTCGACGAAGAGCTGCGGATGGAACGCATGTACGTCGACATCATGAAAACGCGTCTCGAGCGAAACCTTACGCTGGACGTCACCGTAGACGACGACGCGCGCGACACCAACGTGCCGTTCATGCTGCTGCAGCCGCTGCTCGAAAACAGCATCCGCCATGGTATGGGCTCCACGCGCGCGTCGATCGACTTGCGCATCGACGTGGCGCGTGCGAACGGTTCGACGATTATCGAAATCGCCGACAACGGCCTGGGCATCGACCCCTTTGCAAAGCCGGGCATCGGCATCACCAACGTTGCGGAACGCCTTCGTTATCGATACGGAACGAGCGCATCATTCGAAATCGGACCGCGCGAAACCGGTGGAACGCTCGCAACGGTTCGCATTCCCGCGCAGGCAGGCGGTTCGGCATGCCGTTGACGGTCATGATCGCCGACGACGAGACACCGGCGCGCCGAAAGCTGACGCGCTTCTTGAGCGATCACGATGACGTGACGATCGTCGCCGAAGCTACGAATGGCATCGATGCGGTCGACTTGATCGCGATGACGAAGCCACAACTACTCTTTCTCGACATTCACATGCCCGATCTCGACGGCTTTGGCGTGGCCGAAACGTTAAACCGCACCGATCAGGCGCCGTCGATCGTGTTTGTCACGGCGTTCGATCAGTATGCGGTCAAAGCGTTCGAGGTCAATGCGATCGACTATCTCCTCAAGCCCTACGACCGCGAGCGATTCGAGCAAGCGTTGACGCGCGCGCGTTCCTCGCTCGACAAAAAACCGGAGACAGCCAGAATCGCAGAGACGATGGCACGTATCCGCAGTGAGGAGCGATACGCACGCCGTTTGCTCGTTCCGAACGACGGCCGGTCGTTCTTCGTGGCGGCGCGCGAGATTACGCGCCTCGAGTCCGCCGGCAACACCGTCGCGATCCACACCGCGCGCGGCACCTATTCGCTGCGCGTTACCCTCGAATCGCTCATCGCGCGACTCGATCCCGCGCAATTTGCGCGCGTACATCGATCGCACGTCGTGAACATCGACGAAATCGCCGAGATCCACTCGTGGTTTCACGGTGATTTCCGCATCTTGATGCGCGACGGCACGGAAATTGCCTGGAGCCGCCGCTACGCGGCGGAGCGACCGGATCTACTAAAGTAAAGGAGACATACGTGAGAAACCGGATAGCGTGGCTTGCTGCCGCGGTAGTTCTGCTCGTGCACGCGCTCGGCAACGCTCACTACGGCTTCTTCCGCGATGAACTCTACTTCATCATCTGCGGCCGGCACCCGCAATTCGGGTACGTCGATCAGCCTCCGGTCGTGCCGCTGCTCGCGGCGCTCACGCAAATCGGCGGGCACTCGCTCTTTCTCTTGCGTCTCGTTCCCGCGCTTTTCGCTTCCGCGGGAGCATACGCGACCGTCCTGCTCGCTGCCGAGTTCGGCGGTGGTGCGTTTGCACAGGCGTTTGCTGCGCTGGTCTATCTCTGCACCGCCGTGCTCTTGAGCTTCGGCGGGAAGGTCGGGCCCGATGAAGTCGGCCTGTGGACGTGGCCGCTGCTCGCCTATCTCGTCGTACGTCTCACGAAGGACGGCGATCCGAGATTGTGGCTCGTTGCCGGCGCGGTAGCCGGCCTTTCGTTGCAAAGCAAATACAGCGTGCTTTTCTTTTTGGCCGCATTGTTCGTCGGATTGCTGTTGACAAGGCAACGCGCGATCCTCGTCAACTCGTCGTTCGTCGGCGGATGCGCGATCGCGATCGTCATCGCATTGCCCAACTTCCTGTGGCAAGCGCATTACGGATTTCCGATGTGGGAGCTGCTGCAGGCGGGTCAACACGGGAAGAACATCATCGTCGGTCCACTGCAGTATCTCGCCCAAGAAGTGCTCATCACCAATCTATTCTTGTTTCCCGTCTGGGTGATCGGTGCAATTTGGCTCCTCGTACAGCCAAGGCTCCGATTCCTCGGATACACGTACGTCATCTTGATCGTGGAGATGATCGTCTTTCACGGCAAGCATTACTATCCGGCGAACGTCTATCCCATCGTCATCGCTGCGGGTGCCGTTCCAATCGAAGCGTGGACGTCGCGCGCCCTTTGGACGCGTGTTGCGGTGGTTGCATACGCTCTCATCCTCGGACCGATCATCGTCCCGTTCGCGCTTCCGATACTTCCTGAGACGGCGTTCGTAGTCTACGAGCAACGACTCGGCGAGATCTTGCACATTCCGAAGTCTGCGACCGCTACCGAACACAATCGCGAAACGTCGCTATTGCCGGGTGATTGGGCCGACATGCACGGGTGGCCGGAGATGGCGGCCTCGGTGCGACGCGTGTACGATTCGCTTCCGCCTGCAGATCGCGCGACAGCGGTCGTCTTCGCGGGTAACTACGGGGAGGCCGCGGCGTTGCAATTCTTCGAACCCGGCCTGCCGGTGATCAGCAGTCACAATCAGTATTGGCTCTGGGGACCGGATGGATACGACGGGCGGGTGCTCGTTCAAGTGAACGGGTCGTGCTGGGCTGCGGAGCACTACTTCGATTCGCGCACGATCGCAGCCGTCATTCATTCGCACTGGGCGATCGCGTATGAAAACGGCATTCCCATCAACGTATGCCGCGGCCTCAAAATCCCGGTTGCGCGTCTGTGGCGCGAGTCGAAAAATTACGAATGAAGCTCGAGGATCTCGATCAGCTTCGGATAGACGACGTCGGTGCGCGCGAAAGGATTGCCCGGATCGATGATGTCGTGATTTCGCGGCAGCCCGGTCAATTCGACGTACTCGATTCCACTATCGCGAAACGACTTCCACTCGTCGACGACGCGTTTCGTCACCGCGTTGTTGACTGCCGGATCGAGGGTGTTGACCACGGTGGCAATGCGGGCGGCTAGCGGCGCTTCGCGCCGGGCGGCGGCGTACACGGCATTCCCGATTTTCACCGTTTGCATAAGCGCATGCGTCGAGAAGCGCGGATATGCGTCCTTTGGGAGCTGCGCCTCCTTCACGCGCGGATCCCACCAGAGAAACATATTCGGTAACACATTCACAACGGCGGCAAGCATCGACGTCGCGAAGCGCGGCAACTGCAACAATCCAAAGTCCGGTGCGACCGGCACGCTCGTCGCCACGTCGCTGCGGAACTGCGCCAAATACGCGCAGAGCAGTCCACCTATCGAAATCCCGAGCACGGCGACGCGTTCGCCCAAGCCCGTGGCGATGTCGACCGCCTCGTACGCCTTTCGCAACAGCATGTCGGACGTAAGATGGGCGAGGGCGTCGGTCATGCGATCGGCGTAGCCGTGGAGCGGCATCCGCGGGACGAGCACGTTGACGCCGAGTTCGTAGATCTGTGGAGCAAGTTCGGCAAATTGCCCGGGGTGGTTCGTGAGTCCGTGGAAGAGCACGACGCACCACGGCACGCGCGAGCCGCGATCGAAAAGCGCGGTTCGGGCGACCGGTGCGATCCGCGCATCGTCGCGCTGCCTCATCGTTCGCAGGCGAGCAAGAGCGTCGTCGTAGGTCCGCGACGGCGAAGCGATCACTTTTTGCGTCGGTTTTTCCACGGACATCCGATGACGTGATCGTTGACGAGCCCCGTCGCCTGCATGAACGCGTACATGATGGTCGGCCCCACGAACCGGAATCCCCGCTTTTGTAAATCCTTACTCAGCGCGCGAGACTCGTCGCTCTCTGCCGGAAGCTCGTCGCGCGTGGGCCAGCTGTTGACGAGGGGTTTACCGCCGACGAAGCGCCACACGTAC
The DNA here is from genome assembly GCA_030042755.1 of Vulcanimicrobiota bacterium. Next base: position 4,081 of record JASHZC010000115.1, read on the forward strand.
GCGTCGAACGAACCAAACTCGCGCTGAATCTGCAAGAAGGCACGCGCGTTCGTAATCGTCGACTCGATCTTGGCACGGTTACGAATGATGCCCGGATCGGCGAGCAGCTTCTCTACGCGCGCCGGCGTCATGCGGGCAACGCGAGCCGGATCGAAGCCATGAAAGACTTCACGATAGCGCTCGCGCTTGCGCAGGATCGTTTCCCAGCTGAGACCGGCCTGGGCGCCTTCGAGCGTCAAAAATTCGAAGAACGTGCGATCGTCGTGAACGGGCCGTCCCCACTCGCCATCGTGATAGGCGATCGACAGATCCGTCGTCGCCCAGGAGCAACGCTCGCTCAACGCAACTCGCGGTTACAGCGCTTGGAGCGAAGCCTGGAAGGCGCGCAAAAACACGCTGACGTCGTCGCTGCCAAAAATCAACGGCGGCTGAATGCGAAGCACGTTGTTGAATCGCCCACCTTTGCCGATCAATACGCCGTGCTCGCGCATCAATTCGTGCATCCGCGTGGCCGACGCTGCAGCGTAGGCTTTCGTCTTCGGATCGCTGACAAGTTCGATACCGATCATCAGACCCCGTCCGCGCACGTCGCCCATGATTGGGTAGCGCTTCTGCAGGTCGCGCAGACCCGCCAGGAGCGCCTCGCCCTGACGCTTTGCGTTTGCAATCAGATGCTTCTTCTCGATCACCTCGAGCGTAACCGTCGCTGCACGCGTCGAAAGCGGATTGCCGCCGAACGTATTGATGTGCGGGCCTTTGAACGTGTCCGCGAGCTCCGGACGCGTGATCGTGATTCCGATCGGCAGCCCACTCGCGAGGCCCTTCGCCGATGTGATGATGTCGGGCACGACGCCGTACGTCGACACCATACCGAACATTCCGTCGCCGAGACGCCCCCAGCCCGCCTGGACCTCGTCGGCGATCAGCAGCGTACCGAACGGCTCCAGCGTCTCTTTGAGAACGCGATAATACTCCGGCGGCGGCGCGATCATGCCGGCCACGCCCGCGATCGTTTCCGCGATCATCGCTGCGGGAGTGCCGTTGGTATTGGTTTCGATAACGCGCTTCGCCGACTTCGCGCACGCAATCTCGCACGACGGATAGTTCAGACCGAGCGGACAGCGATAGCAGTATGGATTGGGCACGAATGCAACGTGCGGCATTTGGGGACCAAAATTGCGCCAGTTCGAGAGGCCGGCAAGGGCGACGGTGTAGACGGTGCGTCCGTGATACGCGTGCTCGAGCGAGAGGAAATCGGCTGAGTTTTTGGCCGTGCGCGCGATCAGCGCCGCCGTTTCGTTTGCTTCAGATCCGGAGTTGCTCACGAACGACTTCGTCATTCCGGCGGGCGCGACCGAGGCCATCTTCTCGGCAAAATCGAGCTGTTGTTCGGTCAAGTAGAGCGTGGAAATGTGGA
>JASHZC010000116.1 GCA_030042755.1 Vulcanimicrobiota bacterium
GACCGAAGTGCACGAGCGCATTCACCACCTCGTCGACGACATCGAATTCGTGTCCGGCGATTTACTCGATCAAACGTCGATTACGTCAATCGTAAGCGACGTGCGCCCCGACGAGGTGTACAATCTCGCTGCGCAATCGTTCGTCCCGACGTCGTGGCAGCAACCGGTATTGACCGGCGAGTTCACCGCGCTCGGCATCACGCGCGTCCTCGAGGCGATTCGTGCCGTTGACCCGTCAATTCGTTTCTATCAGGCGTCGAGTTCGGAGATGTTCGGCAAAGTTCTCGAAACACCGCAACGCGAATCGACGCCGTTCTATCCGCGCAGTCCATACGGCGTTGCCAAAGTGTACGGCCATTGGATCACCGTGAATTATCGCGAGTCTTACGCCCTGTTTGCGGTGAGCGGAATACTTTTTAATCACGAATCGTTGCCTGCCAACACACCGATCATTGTAAAGCGGGGCAGTGTTGTGGACGTCGTACAAATCGGCGATATTATGCGCGTCGCTGAGAAAGGTGCAAACGTGCAGCGCTTTGAGCTCGACGCACTGCAAGTGTGGGACGGCGAGCGCTTCGTGCGCGTACTCGGTGGTACTGCGTACCGACATCGACCGGTCGTCGACAACAAAGGCGTACGCAGAGTTGAAACGCGGTGTGGAAGCATTACGCTGACCGCGGATCACGTCATGTTCTTGTCCGACGGCGAGTGCCCGGCAAAGGGCGTGCTCGTTGGAGACCGCATGTTGCGAGCGCAACTGCCCGATGCACCATGCTTCTCCGAGCCATCCCTCGAATTTGCGTGGATGCTCGGCGCCTTCGTTGGCGACGGATCTGCCTCAATCGACGCCGGTGGGCGCGTTCGCGGTAAGTTTACAAACTCGGATCCTTGCCTGAGAGAGCAATTCGCCGTGGCTTGGGAACGGCAAACGCTGGGATCTACGACGTACCGCGCGACGACGTCAGGATTCCGCGAAGGTCACGTTGTCGGGGCGCTTGCGCTCAATGGTGCGCCGCGCTTTCTGGAGTGGCTTCGAGAAGAGTGTTATACTCGCGACGGCTATAAGCGCGTGCCGCGTGTCGTGCTCAACGGCAGCGAGGAGATTTGGCGCGCCTTCCTCGAGGGCTACAACGCGACCGACGGGCTGAAGGCCGGAAACGGCGCGTATCGGTTCAAGAACTTCAAGACGAACTCACCCGTACTTGCAATGGGTCTTTGGTGGATGGCGCGTAAGGGGCTCGGCCAGGATCTCGTGTTGAACGTGGAAGTTGGCCCGGACGAGCGCCCCGGTCCATTCTATTCGCTCAATTTGCGATCGCCGAACGGCGTTGGTCGAAAGGGCGCGCATCTGCGAAAAGACCTACGAGAGGTCAAGCGGATCGTTGAGCATCCTCAGTTCGAGGGATGGCTATACGACATCGCGACGGAGACGGAGCGATTTCATGCGGGCGTCGGGGAATTGATCGTGCACAATTCGCCGCGTCGAGGCAAAGAATTCGTTACGCGTAAGATTTCCGATGGCGTTGCGCGCATCAAGCACGGTCTTGCAAAAGAGCTGCGCCTCGGTAACCTCGACGCGCAGCGCGATTGGGGATTCGCCGGTGATTACGTGCGCGCAATGTGGATGATGTTACAGCAAGAGCAGGCCGACGATTACGTCATTGCTACGGGAAGATCGCACAGCGTGCGCGATTTCGTTCGCATTGCGTTCGAGGTAGCCGGTCTCGGCTCGTACGAGCCGTACGTCGTGATCGACGAACGCTTCGTGCGCCCGGCCGAAGTCGATCGTTTGATCGGCGACCCGTCGAAAGCGAAACGCGTGATGGGTTGGGAGCCGCAGGTGAGCTTCGAGCAACTCGTCGAGATGATGGTACGGGCCGATCTCGACCGGTTGTCCGGGCAGGTGCGCCACTAGCGTCATGCGCGCGCTCGTTACCGGCGCGACGGGCTTCGTCGGTACGTATCTGGTCGAGGCCCTGCGTGAGTCCGGCTACGACGTCGTTGCGTGCGGTGGACCAAAGGATGCGGACGCGCTGCCGATCGATCTCGCCGATCTTAGCGCGGTTCGCGGTGCCATCGATCTCGGTAGACCTGACGTCGTTTTTCATCTCGCGGCCGCGACATTCGTTCCGGAAGCAATCGCTTCACCGATGGAAACATACGTGACGAACGTGCGTGGCACCGCGAATGTGGCCCAAGCCGCACGCGATTACATGCGCGAATCGGGCGGACGGGTGCGCATCGTGTTCACCAGTTCGGCCGAGGTGTACGGACCGCAGCCGCCGGAGATGTTTCCGCTGCGCGAAACATGTGCGCTTTCGCCGGCCAATCCATATGCGGCCAGCAAGGCGGCGGCGGAGATGCTGCTGCTCGGCGAAGCGCATGCCTTCGGTCTCGACGTTGTCATCGCGCGCGCGTTCAACCACATCGGTCCGGGACAGAGCGAGCGATTCTCCGTCGCCGGATTCGCCGCGCAACTCGCAAAGATCGCCGCGGGCGCGCCGCCGTTGCTCTACGCCGGCAACCTCGACGCAAAGCGCGACTTTCTCGACGTGCGTGACGTCGTGCGGGCGTACGTGTTGTTAGCAACGCATGGCGAAAGCGGAGAAATCTATAACGTGTGCAGCGGCGTCGCGCGTTCGATTCGCGACGCATTGCGCGAGTTGATTCTGGCCGCGCAC
>JASHZC010000117.1 GCA_030042755.1 Vulcanimicrobiota bacterium
TTAGTGTCGGAAGCGCCGCCTCCCTTCGCGTACCCGATCACGCTTAATGATATCATCGTATTTCGATCGCCAATCTCGCGGCACCGGAGTCGCTGCGCGCTCACCGAACGGGCTCGATGAAAGGAGCAGCCCATGAGTCACTCCGACGACTGCGGCGACGTACTCGATCGCCGAACGCTTCTGAAGAGCGGCGTCGCACTCGCAGGTGCGCTGAGTTTGGGCACTAAGGTTGGTGCTGCACCCGCAACGACACCCGGTTCCGGCGCAGGGACCGCTCCGCTCGACGCCGTCGCCGAGGCGAAGCAACTCGCGTACGACACGATGGGCGAGGGCGAGACCGTCTTCATGATCTCGGGCTTTCCATCCACGCGGCGCTCCTGGTACCGGCTCATTCCGCTTCTTTCGCAAAGTTACCAATGCATCCCGACGGATTTGCCGAGCTTCGGCGGTTCGGGCATTCTTGGGGCGCCGGCCTCGACCGAAAACGTCGGGCGCGTCTTTCACGAGTTCGTAACCGCGAAACTTAAGCCGCCGGTCCACGTCGTGGCGCACGATTTTGGCGCTTGGTGCGCCTACAGCTGGCAGCTGCTCTTTCCGCAGGATTTCAAGTCGCTGACCCTCATCGAGGCCGGAATCCCCGGCATCACGCTTCCCCCCACCGTGGAACTCTCCGACTATAAGCGCAAGTGGAACTTTCTCTTCATGATGCTGCCAAATCTGCCGGCCGAGCTTACGCAAGGCAAAGAAGCCTTGTATGTCGGCTGGTGGTACAAGACGAAGGTGTATAGACCCGGCTCGATTCCGGCGAGCGACGTCGCTGCCTACGTCGCATCGTACGCCCGGCCGGGGCGAATGAATGCGGCATTCGACTATTGCCGCAACATCCTCGTCGACGTCGAGTTCAACAAGAAAAACTTTACCGGTAAGAGCTCCGTTAGGCTACTCGGTGTGGGTGGTCAGTACGCGATTCCCGAAATGGGCGAGTCCCTAAAGCCGTATTTCCAAAACGCGACATCGCTGGTCGTTGCCGACTCCGGACACTTCGTTCCGGAAGAACAGCCGCAGGTGCTCGCCAAAGCGCTCAGAGCATTCTTGCAGGCATAAGGTGACAACGACGTTGGGCCGGCTGCCCGCATCGTTGCAGTCGGTGAAGACGCGGCCGCTCTTCGTATTGCGCGAAACGATCCCGCCGCTGCTGGTCGTCGGCTCGACGCCCAACGGCTATCGCCGCGTTGGCTTGGTGCAGGGCGGCGTTTTCGAAGGCGAGCGCCTCTCCGGGGTCGTTGTGAGCGGAAACGACTGGCAGACGATTCGCCCCGACTCATGCATGAAGCTCGACGTGCGACTCGTGCTGAAAACGACCGACGATGCGCTGATCTGCATGACCTACACGGTCGTGCGAGCCGGTCCGCCCGATGTGCTCGCCGCGATGGACCGCGGCGAAGCCCCGGACCCCAGCACCTACTACTTTCGCATGAGCCCCTTCTTCGAGACGAGCGCAAAGCAGTACGATTGGATCAATCGCATCATCTGCGTCGGTGTCGGAAACCGCCTTGCCGACGGTCCGGTCTACAGCATCTTCGAAGTACTCTAGCGAACGAGCTCACGCAGGCACCGCGGCTAGGCCCGCGTAAGAGAGCACGCCCACTTTGCACCGCTGCCTGCTGGAGGATGCAATGGAGTACATGACGATCGCCGGCACGGGACTGCGACCATCGCGCATCGGGCTTGGAACGTGGGCGATCGGAGGCTGGATGTGGGGCGGCCCCGACGATGAAAACGCAGTCGCGGCAATCCACCGCGCGCTCGACGCGGACGTAACGCTCATCGATACGGCACCCGCATATGGGCAAGGCCACGCTGAGGAAGTCGTCGGCAACGCGCTGGCCGGTAGGCGCGATCGAGTCGTCGTGGCAACCAAGGTCGGCCTTGAATGGAATCCCCAGGGAGGGGTCACCCGAAATGCGTCTGCCGCACGCATTGCAAAAGAGATCGACGACTCGCTGCGGCGGCTGCAGACCGACTACATCGACATTTATCAGATCCACTGGCCCGATCCGAACGTTCCGATGGAAGAGACGGCGACCGCCATGCGAGGCCTCTACAAATCCGGCAAGATCAAGGCGATCGGCGTGAGCAACTTTTCGCCCGACCAAATGGACAATTTCAGAAAATTTGCTCCGCTGCACACCGTCCAGCCGCCGTATAACATTTTCGAGCGTGCGGCGGAGCACGACGTTCTACCCTATGCGCGAACGAACGACTTATTCGCTCTGACGTATGGAGCGATTTGCCGCGGGCTGCTCAGTGGATCGATGAGCTCGAGCACCGTCTTCGACGGCGACGACCTGCGGCGGGAGGACCCAAAGTTCCAGCCGCCGCGTTTTGCGCAGTACCTTCGTGCCGTTGCGCGGCTCGATGACCTGGCTCGCGAGCGCTTTGGCAAACGCGTCATTCACCTGGCGCTGCGGTGGGTGCTCGACGCGCCCGGCGTCGGCGCGGCGCTATGGGGGGCTCGCAAGCCGTCGCAAGTCGACGCCATCTCCGGCGCATTCGGGTTTTCGATCGATGCCGAAACGCGTGCGGAGATCGACCGCATCGTCGCGCAGGAAGTTCCCGATCCCGTTGGTCCCGAGTTCATGGCTCCTCCGGAGGAAGTACATCGATGATGCATGTCGGAATCGTAGGTACCGGAAAGATGGGCAGCGCGTTCGCACAGAATTTGCTGCAGCGCGGGTATCGGGTTTCCGTTTGGAATAGAGATCGCGGCCCAACCGAGGAACTCGTCGCCGCAGGCGCCATTCGTTGCGAAGACGTTCCGTCGCTCGTCCAAAGCGTCGACGCGGCAATTGCGATGCTTTGGGATGATGACGTCGCGCGGGAGATTTCGCTCGGTCAGATCATTCCCACCGCCCGGAACGGTCAGCTTGTGATCGAGTCGTCCACGCTGTCGCCGCAAATGTACCAAACGTTAGCCGAAGCGGCGGCGCAACGAGAAGTCGACTTTCTTGCCTGTCCGGTGGTCGGCAGCGTGGACAGCGCTCGCGCAGGTACCCTGACGATTTTTCCGGGTGGAAGCAACGCAGCCTTCGACCGCGCGCGCGAGCTGCTAAACGCTCTCGGTTCGACGATTACGTTCACCGGTTCGCCGGCTGCAAGCGGCTTGCTCAAACTCGCCAGCAATGCGGTTTTGGGCGTTATGGCGGATTCGATCGGCGAGTTGCTCGACGTCACCGAGCGCGGCGGCGTCGACCGCACCATCGTCATCGACACGCTCGTGCACGCCTTCGAGCGCATTGGCGGGAAGCGACAACAGCTTGTCGACCGCGATACCAAACCGCGCTTCTCCGCGGCAGCGCTGCTCAAAGATCTCCGCTTGGCCAAGGCGGCACGGCAGAGGCTTAACGTGCAGGCGCCGGTCATGGATTGTGTGCTCGACGAGTTCGAAAGCGCCGTGGCGTCCGGACTTGGAGACCAGGACTACATCGCCGTTGCGCTCTCCGTCGAGGGCGCGGCACGATCAGGATAGCTCGGCGGGCCCAAGGGCCAGCGATTGGCCGGCAAGCCGTTCGTCCTCGGCCACGATCCGCGCGTTGCCAACGGTCGCAACGTCAACGGCAAGGACGCAGTTCTGCGCGCAGATCAAGAGCTTCCCGCCGGAGTTAAACGTCATTCCGCGCGGCTTTTGCATGCGCTCGAAGGCCGGAGTATTTTCTGCCGACCACACGCCGGTGGGCGCACCGCTCTTTGCATCGTAGGAGCGCAACGATACCGTAGCAGCGTCGGCGCCGAACGGAAACTCACTCGTCACGTACAGATTGCCGTCGTGCGCGGCAAGATCGAGCGGGTCCAATAACGGATCGTCGACGAAGGCGTCGCTTTCACGCTTCCCCGTGCGATCGTAACGAAACAAGGCTCTGCGCCCACCACCGAGGACGGGATGCGTGCCGCTGGCTACGACGAAACCGCCATCGTCGAGAACCGCGAAGCCGCGCGGAAACAAAATTCCGTCGAGTGTCAGGGCCCGCCCGCAGTAGCGCCGCGTCGCCAAATCAACCTGTTCGATCGAACGTTGTGAGCGCGAACCCACGTAGTACATCCCACCGGGTCCAAACGCGCCGCCGCCGGGATCGAGGCCCGCGGGAAGGTCGATGCGCGCCAGCGCCGATCCGTCAAAAGCGATGAGCCAGACGGCGGCTGACGGCTCGTTGACCGCGAAGTACGCGTCCTGAGCGCGCCGCCTCACACCCCGGGGATCCTTGACTTCAGGCGGTCCGAAGGTTCTCCAACCGACAGACTC
>JASHZC010000118.1 GCA_030042755.1 Vulcanimicrobiota bacterium
GAGAAATCGCGCGGCTGGGCAATTTCCAGCCTCTTTTGTTTTGTAATCGAGTAAATGCACAACGACATCATTCACCACGTTAACGTCGAAGACGAAATGCGGGAGAGTTACCTCTCGTATGCCATGTCGGTCATCGCTTCGCGAGCGTTGCCCGACGTCCGAGACGGCCTCAAGCCGGTGCAGCGGCGCATTCTCTATGCGATGCGCGACATGGGTATGGACCCGAACAAGCAGCATCGCAAGTGCGCCGGTATCATCGGCGAGGTGCTCAAGAGCTATCATCCGCACGGCGACACGTCGGTCTATGATGCGCTGGTTCGCATGGCGCAGGATTTCACGCTGCGCTATCCGCTGGTGGACGGTCACGGTAACTTTGGTTCGATCGATCCCGACCCGCCGGCCGCCTATCGCTACACCGAGGCGCGTCTCGACCGTCTCTCGCTCGAACTGCTGACCGACATCGAAAAAGAGACGGTTCCGTTCGTTCCCAATTTCGATAACCAGGGCACCGAGCCGAGCGTGCTGCCGGGCAAGCTGCCGCAACTGCTGGTCAACGGCTCGAGCGGCATCGCGGTCGGCATGGCGACGAACATTCCGCCCCACAACCTCGCGGAAATCGCCGATGCGATTGCGTTGTTGATCGACGAACCGAATGCGTCGGTCGACGATGTCATCGCGAAGGTCAAGGGACCGGATTTCCCAACCGGCGGCGCGATTATCGGCACGGAGGCGATCAAGGAAGCCTACCGCACCGGACGGGGATCGATTACGATGCGCGGCAAGGCCGAGATCGTCGAAGAGAAGGGCCGGCACCGGATCGTGATCACGGAAATTCCGTATCAGGTCTACATGAGCCGTATCATCGAGGCCATCACCGATGCGCATGCGGAGAAGCGGATTCAGGGAATCTCCGCGCTGCACAACGAGTCGAACCGTAAGGGCATGCGCGTCGTCGTCGAACTGCAAAAGAGCGCGACGCCGAAGGTCGTGCTCAATCAGCTCTTCAAGCACACCCCGCTCCAGTCGAGCTTCGGCTTCAATATGCTCGCGCTGGTGCCGGTGGGAGAACCGCGAGCGGACGGCTCGGTTGCGCTCGAGCCCCGCGTGCTCAACCTCAAGGAGCTGCTCGAGCACTTCATCGCGCATCGCAAGGACGTCGTCACGCGCCGGACGCGCTTTGACCTGCGCAAGGCCGAAGAGCGCGCGCATCTGCTCGAAGGTTACCGCATCGCGCTCGACAATATCGATCGCGTCATCGAAATCGTGCGCGGTTCGGAAACGACCGACGAAGCCAAACAAAAGCTTTCCGCGGAATTTAGTCTCTCCGACATTCAGGCGCAAGCGATCGTCGACATGCGTCTGCGCACGCTGGTCGGTCTCGAACGTAAGAAGATCGAGGACGAGTACGCCGAGCTGATCAAGACGATTGCCGAGCTGCAAGATATTCTTCGCAGCGAGCGCCGCATCGCCGGTATCGTCAAGACCGAGACGCTCGATCTCAAGAAGAAATACGGCGACGAGCGGCGCACCGAGGTTCAACCGGCCGAAGACGAGATCTCGATGGAGCAACTCGTCCCCAACGTCGAAGTCGTCGTTACATACACGGTCGGCGGATACATCAAACGCGTCACGCTCGACACGTTCCGCACGCAGAATCGCGGCGGACGCGGCGTGACCGGGATTTCGAATCTCAAGCGCGAGGATGTCGTGCGAAACTTCTTCGTGACGAAGACGCACGATCACGTGCTCTTCTTCACCAACAAGGGCCGCGCATATCGTCTGCGCGGGTATGAGATTCCCGATACGACGCGTACGGCCCGCGGTACCGCGCTCGTCAACTTGCTCACGCTACCGCCGGGCGAGCACGTGACCGCAGTCTTCCCGATCAACAAATTCGAAGACGGCCGCTACATGGTCATGGTGACGAATAAGGGCGTCATCAAGAAAACGCCGCTGTCGGAATTCGCCAACGTGCGCCGCAACGGCCTCAACGCGATCAACCTCGATGAAGGCGACGAGTTGCTTGCCGTCGATCTCTCCGACGGTACGCGCGACATCATCCTCGCCTCGACCGGCGGCATGGCCGTGCATTTCAACGAGAAGGACGTGCGCCCGATGGGCCGCAATGCGCGCGGCGTCAAGGCGATGACGCTCGAGAACGGCGACACCATCGTAGCGATGGACGTTATCGAAGATGAGCGCAAAGAAGTGCTGCTCGTCACTTCGAAGGCGTTCGGCAAACGTACGCCGATTGAAGACTATCGCCACACGTCTCGCGGTGGTAAGGGCGTCAAGGCCTTCGCGCGCGAGCGTGAAGACATCGGTCAAGTACTCGACCAGATCATGGTTGCGCCTGACGATGAAATCTTGATGATCACGAGTGGAAACCAAGTGATCCGCCTCAAGGTCTCCGACATTCGCAAAGCCGGTCGTTCGACCAAGGGCGTACGTTTGCAACGGCTCGGCGAAGGCGACGAAGTGATCGCGATCACGAATCTCGGCAAACAGGCCGAACAGGTCACCGGAATCACGGGCGAACCCGCTGAGATCGAGGGCTAAGGTCTGGACGACTGAAGCGCCTTAGCAGCGATTGACGGCAGCTGGGTGTTGCCTTCTTGCCAAGCGTTGGCGAGCGTGAGTTCGCAGATGCGCCAGACGCCGTCGACGCGCAGCATTTGCATCTCGTAACGCCCGCGGACGGCCCAGAGATCGCGGCCGGCTAGTTCGGGCGCGTCGATATGGTGCCACGCGACGACCGGCGCCGCAACCGATGCCGTATCGCCGTCGATTGCGACTTCGGGCGTGCCGATCACGTGCGTGGTGCTGGAAAAGCCGGGGAGCAAAGCGCGCCACCGGTCGATCAGCTCCTCGCGCTCGATTGTTTCCGCGCTGCCGCCGAAAAGCGATGTGTAATCGACGCGAACGCGCGGCGCAAAGAGGGCGAGCAAACCGTCCCACTGTCGCGAATCGACGCGGACCGCGAGCGCTCCGACCGTAGCATAAATGTCCATCGCAGCCATCATGACACCCGCCCGTCGGCCCCGAGATGCAACCACATGGTGCGGCCAAGGGTTCATATGGCCGGAGGCAAGAATCACATTTCATGAGCGCTTTAGCAGACGTCGGTCAAGCAAATTTCCAGGATGAGGTGCTCGGCAGCAAACAGCCGGTACTCGTCGACTTTTGGGCTCCTTGGTGCGGCCCGTGTAAGATGCTCTCGCCGGTCGTCGAGAAAGTCGCATCGGCGAATAGCGGCAAGGCAAAATTCGTCAAGCTGAATACCGACGATAACCCGAACATTGCCGGTCAGTACCAAGTCTCCGGCATCCCGTGCCTGATCCTGTTCAAAGACGGGCAACCGGTCGATCGAATCGTTGGATACGTTCCGGAGAACGTCATCACGGGGATGCTCTCCAAGCACGTAGCGTAGGTCGACGTACATCATGAGCGACCTGCGCGCCGTTCCGGCGATGAACCGGTTGCTCGAAGATCCTCTAATCGCGCCCTACGAAACAATCGTGGGGCGCGATGCGTTGCGCGAACTTATTTCTGCGGAGCTCGAACGCATCCGGGGCGCGCAACCCGTTCCTGCGTTCGAAGCGATCGTGGAGATCGTCGCAGCCCGCGCGCAAGCACACGCGGCTGGAACTCTGCGAGGCACGATCAACGCGACCGGCACGCTGCTGCATACCAACCTTGGGCGCGCGCCGATCGCCGAGCGTGCGTTTGACGAAACGCGCGAGATCGCGCTGGGTTACTCGAATCTCGAATACGATCTTGAAGCCGGCGAACGCGGGTCGCGGTACGAACACGCCGGCGACGTGCTGCGGCGCATGACCGGCGCGCAGGACGCGCTCGTGGTGAACAACTGCGCGGCTGCCGTCCTGTTGATTCTCGACACGTTCGCACGCGGCGCTGACGTCGTGCTGGCGCGCAACCAGTTGATCGAGATCGGCGGGGGGTTTCGTCTTCCGGACGTGCTCGCTCGCAGCGGCGCGCGCCTGGTCGAAGCCGGAACGACGAACAAAGTGTACGTGCGCGATTACGAGCGCGCGCTCTCGCCGAAAACCGCACTGCTCATGCGCTCGCACAAATCCAATTACGCAATCCAGGGGTTCGTACACGACGTTCCGCCTTCAGAACTTGCGGAACTTGGCCGCCGCGCCGGCATTGCGGTGGTCGAGGATCTCGGGAGCGGTGCGCTCGTCGATCTACGAGAATACGGATTGCCGCACGAACGTACCGTGCAAGAAGCAATCGCCGACGGTATGTCGCTGGTGGCGTTTTCCGGAGACAAGCTACTCGGGGGACCGCAGGCCGGCATCATCGTGGGCGGGCGCGCGCACGTTGCCCGCTTGCGTTCCAATCCGTTGCTGCGCGCATTGCGCGTCGATAAGGTAACGCTGGCGCTGCTCGGTGCGACGCTGCGCATGTACGCCGCGAAGGAATCGCGCGAACGCATCCCGTTCTATCGAATGCTGGCGACGTCGGTCGATATATTGCGTACGCGTGCGGAGCGCATCACGAAGGCGGCACCGAAAACGGACATCGTGGAGACCGAGAGCCGCGTCGGCGGCGGCTCGCTCCCGCACGCGCGCATCGCGTCGATCGCTATCGCGTTGCACGCGGAGCGGCCGGACGAATTCGCGGCGCGTTTACGCCGTAACACGCCGCCCGTCATCTCCCGCATCGAAGATGGTCGGCTCGTGCTCGACCTTCGTACGGTCGCGCCGCATGAAGATGAGGCGCTGGTCAGCGCGCTTACAAAACCCTAGGCGATCGCCTGAGGGGCGGATGAACGTGGATCACTCGCTGAACCAGCCGCTCGGTACGACGTCGAGGTTCACGTTGATCTGTTTGACCTCGGTGTATGCATCGTATCCGTACGTCCCAAGCTCTCGTCCCATCCCTGACTGTTTGTAACCGCCCCAAGGCGCTTCGTTGTACGTCGGGTGATAAGTATTGATCCACGTGATGCCGGCGCGCAGCTTGCGAATGACGCGATGGGCCTTGCCGATGTCTTGGGTAAAGACTGCGCCGGCGAGACCGTAGATCGTGTCGTTGGCGGTTGCAATCGCGTCCGCTTCGTCCTTGAAGCGTTGCACAACCAACACCGGACCGAAAATCTCTTCGCGTACGATGCGCATCGACGAGGTGGTGCCGTCGAAAATCGTCGGAGCGATGAAGTTTCCGCCGGCCAGCGTACCGCCAAGGCGATCGCCGCCGCAAAGCAACGTCGCGCCCTCGTCGCGACCACTTTGCAAATAGCCCTCGATGCGTTCGAGGTGAACGCGCGAGATGATCGGCCCCATTTCGGTTCGCGGATCGAAGCCGTTACCGACGAGAATCTTTTGCGCGCGCTCCGTCAGGCGTTCCAAAAAGCGATCGGCGATCGAATCCTGGACGACCAGACGCGATCCCGCAGAGCAGACTTGCCCGGCGTTAGCGTAGATGCCGAAGAGCGCATAATCGACGGCCGTTTCGAAGTCGGCGTCGGCAAAAACGACATTCGGCGATTTGCCGCCAAGCTCGAGCGTCACTTTCTTCAAATTGCCGACCGCTGCACGCATGATCGAGCGGCCGGTCACGGTGCCGCCGGTGAACGCAATCTTGTCGACGAGTTCGTTCTCGGCGAGTTCCGCGCCAACGACCGGGCCTGCACCGAGCACGATGTTGACGACGCCGCGCGGGAATTCGAGTTCTTCGAAGATCGTAGCGAGGCGCAGTGCCGAGAGCGGGGTCAACTCGGACGGCTTCAACACGCACGTGTTGCCGGCGGCTAGCGCCGGAGCCAGCTTCCATGCGGCCATCAGCAGCGGATAGTTCCACGGTATGATTTGACCGCACACGCCGATCGGTTCGCGGACCGTAAACGTTTGCGAAGGCGCGGGAACGTCGAACGATTGGCCGTGCGGTTTGGTCGCAAGCCCAGCGTAATACCGGAAGCATCCCGCCGCGTCGGCTACGTCGTAACCCGTTTCGCGGAGCGGCTTTCCGTTGTTGAGCGTGTCGATTCGTGCAAACTCTTCCGCGTTTGCTTCGATGCGCTCTGCGAGGCGAAAGAGCAGCGCAGCTCGATCGGCTGCGGTCATGGTGCTCCACGGTCCGTCATCGAAGGCCTTGCGCGCGGCTGCAATCGCGCGCTGCGCGTCCTCGCGCGTGCCCTCGGCGACGCGTGCCACGGTCGCGCCGGTGGCCGGATCGATCAGCGTGCGCGTGCCGCCGTCGGACGCTTCGCACCAATTCCCATCGACGTACATCAGCATCGTATCGCCCGATCGCGGGAGATTGCGGAGAACGACGTTGGGATCGGTGTCAGGCGCGGCAATCGTATCCATTTACGAAACTCCCGTCTTGGCGGCTACAGACATTTCTTCGAGTGCTGCTTTGATGCTGGCGCAGACGTAATCCGCCTGCGCGATTTCGATGGTGAGCGGCGGTTCGATGCGGATGACGCGGGCGTTGACGAGCGTACCGGAGACGAGTACGCCCCGGTCGAGCAACAGCTTTCCGAGTTCGAAACCGGTTCGGTGATCGACGAACTCGATCGCCATGAGCAAACCTTTCCCGCGAACGTCGACGACGAGCTCGGGAAAATCCTTCGTCGCTTCGCGCAATCCGGCAAGCATGCGTGTCCCCATCTCGGCGGCTCGCTGCGGCAATCGTTCCTCGATCAACGTATTGATCGTCGCGATTGCGGCGGCGCATGCAAGCGGATTTCCGCCGAACGTCGTCGTGTGCAGAAATGGGTTGTCGAAAAGACGTGAAAAGACGGCCTTCGTGCCGACCACCGCGCCCGCCGGCACGACGCCGCCCCCGAACGCCTTGGCGAGACAGAGGATGTCGGGCACGACGTCGTAGTGCTCGAAGCAGAACATTTTTCCGGTACGTCCCATGCCGGTCTGCACTTCGTCGAGAATCAAGAGCGCGCCAAATTCGTCGCACAGCGCGCGCACGCCGCGGAAGTACCCGTCGTCAGGAATGTTGACGCCGCCCTCTCCCTGAATCGGCTCGAGCAAAACGGCGCCGACGTCTTCTCCAACCGTGCGCAGCCACTCGAACTTACCGCGAAGCTCGTCCAAATCGTTGAACGGAAAGTGCTCGATGTTGGGCAAAAGTGCGCCAAACGGCCGCCGGAATTCGCCCTTCGCGCTCACCGAAAGAGAGCCGTAACTCTTACCGTGAAATCCCTTGAGTGCTGCAACGATCGTCTGTTTGTGCGGATTGTGCGCGCGCGCGAGTTTGAGCGCCGCTTCGACCGACTCGGTGCCGCTGTTGCAGAAGAAGACGTATTCGAGAGAAGGCGGGGTAAGCATCGCCAGCGTCTTGGCGAGCATCGCACGTAACGGATCGAGCAGATCTTGGCTGTGCAGCGGCTGCCGTTCGAGCTGCGCTTTGACGGCAGCGACGACCTTTGGGTGGCGATGTCCGACATTGAAAATTCCGAAACCGCCGAGGCAGTCGATGTATTCCTTGCCGTTGACGTCGCGATAACTGTTTGGCCCGGCGTCTGACCACTCGACGGCCGCGGCGGCGCGTTCGACCGACGTCGCTTTGCGATATTCGAGAAAACCGGGATTGACGTGCTCGCGGAAATTTTCGACCGTTTCGGCAGTAATCCACGCCGCCTGCTCGGGCGTGATGGACGTGCTGTGAATCAGTTCGAGAAGCTGGTTCGTATAGGCGTAGACCGCGTCATGTGAACCTTCAAGAATTTTCAGACCTCCCTGCCGTCGCCGGCAAGCGTTGTGGTAATCGCATCGTCGAGAAGCACGAGCGCCTCGGCCAGCGTTGCGTCGTCGATGACCAACGGCACCAGCACTCGAATCACGTTGCCTTCACCGGCCGGCATGACGAGAACGCCGCGCGCGCGTGCGGCTTCGACGATCCGCGCGACGACGTTGCCGCCGCGAAATTCGATGCCGATCATCGCGCCGATGCCGCGTACCTCCGCAACGCGGCCCGGATTGGCTGAAGCTATCCGCTCGAATGCAGCGCGTATTTGCGTACCGATTGCGTCGGCGCGCGCGAGTAGCCCGTCGTCGATCGCGTCGATCGCTGCCATTGCAGCGGCGCACGCAACCGGATTGCCGGCGTAGGTTCCGCCCAAGCCGCCGGGCTCCGGCGCGTCCATAATCTCGGCTTTGCCGATCACCGCGGAGAGCGGCATACCGCCAGCGAGCGACTTGGCGCACGCGATCAGATCGGGTTCGATCCCCGCGTGCTCGATCGCGAAATAGCGGCCGGTACGCCCGAATCCGCTTTGCACTTCGTCGCAGATCATCACGATGCCGTACTGCGTGCAAAGCTCCCGGAGCGCATGCAAGAAGTCGAGTGGCGCGGGAACGAATCCGCCCTCGCCGAGGATCGGCTCGATAATGATTGCGGCCGTGCGGTCCGGAGCAAGCGTACTGGAAAAGATCTCGTCGAGCGCATCGAGCGCACGTTCCGTGCTCCAACCATGCAACGCGTGCGGAAATGGCGCGTGCGCAATCTCACCGCAAAACGGCCCGAAGTTCTGCTTGTACGGTGCGTTCTTGCCGGTCATGGAAAGCGCGAGCAGCGTTCGTCCGTGATATCCGTGCTGGAATGCGATCACGCCCGGGCGTCCGGTGTACGCGCGCGCGATCTTCACCGCGTTCTCGGTAGCCTCGGCGCCGGTCGAAAGCAGCAGCGTCTTCTTCGGCGACGGTCCGGGGGCAAGCGCATTCAACCGCTCGGCCAGCGCGACGTACGGTTCGTACGAGGTGACTTGGAAGCACAAATGGGTAGACCGAGCCGCTTGTTCTGCGATCGCGGCCACGACGGCCGGATTCGCATGGCCGGCGTTGAGGACGCCGATCCCCCCGATGAAATCGATGTAGCGGCGTCCGTCGGCGTCCCATACGAGGGCACCCTCACCGCGCTCGATCGCGAGTGGATGCACGCAGCCGACGCCACGGGGTACGCTCTGGGCTCGGCGCCGCAAAATCTCGGCGTTGGCGCTGGTGACGGCCTGCACGGTTGTCCTTTCGGGGAGGGGGCTTACTCCAGCCTACGGGAAGGAACTGCCCATGCTCTACGTCTGCCGGAGACAATTTTTGAGCACTTCTTCGTGTGGCCGTACAACATGAAGCTCAC
>JASHZC010000119.1 GCA_030042755.1 Vulcanimicrobiota bacterium
CGACGGGTTCGACAAACTTCCGCCTGCCGCCGTGAAATCGCTATTCCAAATCCACTGGTCGTACGCAACCTTCCCGGTCGCCGGATCGGTGATGACGTAATGGACGTGTCCGTTGAATTCGAACCAACGGCATGGATCGATTCCCCAGAGTTGCGGTCGCGGTTCGCCGTTCGGGCGCGGCACCGAAAAGTCGGCACCCATCAGGTTGCCGGCTGTGTCGTACCACAATTGACTGGGATGCGTCGGGTCCGAGTTCCATTGCTTGTTCGCGTAGCTGATCGCGCCCGTATCGTCGGGCGCGGTGTAGCGAACGTATCCTGCTGCGACTGCATCGCTGGCGTGCGGGTAGCGCGCGGTGATATCGCTCGTCACTTTTTGAACGAATGCAGCTTCACTGGGTGAAAGCGGGCCTTTGCACGTCGGCGTTTCGTCGGCGTAAGCCGGCGCGGCGATCGCAAGCACGAGGGCAGCGGCAAAAAGCGCAGCGACCAAGCGCCTTTCGGCGGAGATTTTTTCACAAATAACCATGGCAAACGCTCCCAACGCGCAACCGCTCGATTGCGTGACTTACGCGGTTTCCGCCGTGAGGCCAACCTGACGGGTGGCGTTCACGAACGAAATGACAATGGCTCCGACGATCAAGAGAACGGAACCGACGATAAAGCCCGCGGTCCACGAACCCGTACGATCGACGAGGATTCCGAAAATCAAAGGTGACAGGATGCCGGCAATTCCGAAGCCGGTGTTCATGAATCCCGATACGGTTCCGCAAAAATTCCGGCCGCCCAAGTCCATCGACACGGCCCAGCAATTGGAGACCGCACATTCGAGCATGAACATGGCCAGGGCCAACAGGATAATCGCAGCCGCCACGTTGCCGACGAAAAGCGCCGGAACGATGAACACGACCGTGCCGATAAAGGCGCCGGCGATGAGCGTGCGTCGTGCCAAATTCAAGTCACCGGTGCGTTTGTAAAGATAGTCCGAGAACCACCCGCCCGCCAAATCTCCGGGAACTCCGCCCGCAAGCGGTATGGTAACGGCAAGCGCGAGCGCTCCAAATGGAAGGTGACGCGCCTCCGTGAGGTATGTCGGCAGCCACGTTATGTAAATCCAAAACGTGTACCCATATGCGAAATACGTGAGGGTCAACAACCACACGTCGGAGCTTGCAAGAATCTGACGCCACGGAATGGCATGCTGCTGCGGCTCATCGGCCGGCGTGGCTCCCGATGCACCGCGGATGTACTCGAGCTCTTGCCGGTTAACGCCGGAAACGTCTTCGGGTGAGTTGCGATACATGATGTAAAAAGCGATGGCCCATAGAAGTCCGACTAGGCCGAGCGCGAAAAACGCGTAGCGCCAGCTTCCGGTCCAGGCGACGATCGCCACCACGATCACCGGAGACACCGTGCCGCCGGTGCGCGAGCACGCATGCAATATGCCTTGCAGAGAGCCGCGCATTTCTTTCGGGTACCACGACGAGAGCGCGCGAGTCGACACCGGAAAACCGCCGGCTTCGCCGAGACCGAACAGCAAGCGCGCAGTGAACAACGTGGCGAAGTTGATCGCGGCGCCCGTGGCAACGGTGAATGCGGACCACATTGCCATGAGGAACGTCAATACTGCGCGCGGCCCAAAGCGATCGCCGAGCGTTCCGCCGACGATTTGCAGCAGCGCGTAGGTGGTTGCGAAGGCAGAGAACACCAACCCCATCGTCGCTTTGTTGAAGTGAAACTCTTTGATCATCGCGGGAGCGGTGACCGAGATGGCAGTGCGATCGAGGTACGAGAGAAAATACAGGATACAGATAAGCGTAAGGATCGTGTATCGTACGTGCGATGCTCCGACCGCACCAATCGCGGTCGTCGTGGACTTGCGGACACTCATGGGGTCGTGCGTCCTTCCTCGGCTACGCCGTGGCCATCGTCGCGATCTTTGTTGGTGTTGGTTCACTAAGGAATTTGAGCGCTGCGGACACGCCGTCGCCGTGCGGAATTCCCACGAGGTCGAGCCCCATTTGAACGCCGCATAACGTTCCGGCCAGCATCAGGTCGTTGAAATTGCCGAGATGTCCGATGCGGAACGCCTTGCCCCGCAGTCGCCCGAGGCCGATGCCGAGCGACATGTCGTAGCGATCGAGAATAACGGCGCGCAAGTCGTCGGCATTAGCGTTGTCGGGGACGTAGATTGCCGTTACCGAATTCGAATACTCGCGCGGATCGGCTGCAACGATTTCGAGATTCCAACCGCGCACCGCGCGGCGCGTCGCCTCACCATGACGTGCGTGGCGTTCGAACACTGCCGGCAGACCTTCTTCGTGCAACATGGCAATCGATTCGCGCAGCCCGTACAACATGTTGGTGCTCGGCGTGTACGGCCAGAACCCATTTTGATTTGCTTTGACGATCTCGTGCCAATCCCAATACGATTTCGTGAAGCGCGAGCGCTGTGACGCTTCGAGCGCTTTCGAAGAGACGGCGTTGAATCCGAGCCCGGGCGGCATCATCAAGCCTTTTTGCGAGCCGCCGACGGTTACGTCGACGCCCCATTCATCGTGTCGATAGTCGATCGAACCGAGCGAAGAGACGGCGTCGACCATCAGGAGCGCTGGGTGACCCACGCGGTCGATTGCCGCACGCACATCGGGAATTCGGCTGACGACGCCGGTCGAGGTCTCGTTGTGCACGACGACGACGGCCTTGAACTCATGCTTGCGGTCGCGCTCCAGGCGCAGCTTGACCTCGGCCGGGTCGACGCCGTGCCGCCAGTCGCCGGGCACGACTTCCACGTTGAAACCGAGGCGTTCGGCCATCTCGCGCCAAAGCTGCGCGAACCAGCCCGTTTCGAACATGAGCACGCGGTCGCCCGGCGAGAGCGCGTTGACGAGCGCCGCTTCCCACGCTCCGCTCCCCGAGGACGAGTAGATGACGACCGGGCTTTTCGTTTGGAAAATCGTTTTGATACCGGCTAAAAC
>JASHZC010000120.1 GCA_030042755.1 Vulcanimicrobiota bacterium
CAAGGGAGAACGCCATGTCGACCAAGTTTCTTGCAAAACTCATCGGACTGTGGATGGCTCTTACCGTCGTCGGGCTAATTGCCGACAGGCAGGCAATGCTCGGCACGCTCGATGCATTCTTCGCCGATCCCGCACTCATGTGGATCACCGGCGTCTTCACGTTCTTGGTCGGACTCGCGGTCGTTCTCGCCCACAACCGGTGGTCGGGCGGAGCAGTCGCGGTCATCGTAACGCTCTACGGCTGGCTGATCCTCATCAAAGGGTTGATGTTTGTCTGGCTGCCGGCCTCGATGGAAACGGCTTTCTATCACGCGATCGGGCTCGACCGATTCTATTACGAGTATCTGACCGTTGCATTGGTCGTGGGCTGCTACTTGATCTATGCAGGATTCAAACCTGACGCCGCTGCTTCGACGAGCGGTGCGACGGGTTGAGCCAAATACTGATGGACGAAGGCAATCGCCATACTGCCCTCGCCAACGCCCGCAGCAACACGTTTGATCGATCCCGCGCGCACATCGCCCACCGCAAAAATTCCAGGTATGGTCGTTTCGAGCAAGTAGGGGTGTCGTTCGATCGTCCAGGCCCCGCTCTCGAGCGCGTCGCGACCAGTGATCACGTATCCCCGGGAATCGCGCAGGATCTCCTCGGGCAACCACTCCGTCTCAGCATCGGCGCCAATCATCACGAATAGCGCTGCGGCTTCTCGTCGAGTTGTTTCGCCCGTTTCGCGATTGGTGACGTCGATCGCTTCGAGATGATCGTCGCCGATCGCATCGACAACCTCCGAACGCACCTCGACGCGCACGTTGGCTTTGGTCTTCAGCTGCTCGGTGAGATAGTGCGACATCGTTTTCGATAG
Organism: Vulcanimicrobiota bacterium; assembly: GCA_030042755.1. Next base: position 863 of record JASHZC010000120.1, read on the forward strand.
TGCTTCACCGCGAACGACGAGGGTAACCGAGCTAGCATGGCTAGCGAAAGCGACTGCGGCTTGACCTGCCGAGTTTCCGCCGCCGACGATATAGATATCCTTGCCTTGCACGGATCTCGCCTCGCCGCGTCCCGCACCGTAGTACACGCCCAGGCCGTTGAGGCGCTCCAACGCGGGAATCTCTAGCCGTCGCCAGCTGACACCGGGTGCGAGAATGATCGTTCGTGCTCGCAGCGCCTGCCCGCCATCAAGAAAAATAGTCTTTGATGCTGCGTCAAGGTGCTCGACCGAGCGCGTAACGACGATCTCTGCTCCCAACCTCTTTGCCTGTTGAAGCGCGCGATGCGCGAGCTCGTCGCCCGAAACTCCAAACGGAAAGCCTAAATAGTTTTCAATGCGCGACGACGTTCCGGCTTGACCACCGGGCGCTTCGCGCTCGATGAGCATCGTCGTTAGTCCCTCCGACGCGCCGTACACGGCTGCGGCGAGCCCGGCCGGCCCACCGCCGATAATTGCGACGTCGTAAATTTCAGCGGTCGGTTCTACCGACAAGCCTACGGCGCAAGCGACTTCCTGCATCGATGGATCGACGAGCAGCAAACCATCTTTCATCTTCACGATCGGATATCGCTTTTCGGTTCCGGCCGAATCGAGCGATAACGACGCCACCTCGGGGTCGTCCGGCGTGAGCCAATCGAAGTCTACGGAATTACGCTGCAAGAAATCCCGGACGTTAAAGCACGCGTTATCGTATTGGGGCCCTACGACGGTGAGGAGAGGCTGCGGCGCCTCTGCCGCCAGATCTTGGAGCCCTTCGACGCGATCGAGTGCAGCGGCACCGACCGTAGCGGAGACTTCCGGCATGGCCGCCGATATGACGTGAAAATCTTTGACGCGAATTTGTGCGACGCGCGACGCCTGCGCTGCGCGAAGGCTGGCGAGGAACGGTGAATTGAGGACGACCGGAACTTCACCGAAGAGGTCGCCCGGTTCCCGAACGCCGACGACACGTTCGATCCCGTCGATGAATTTCGTAACTTCCAACGTGCCTTCTACGGGAATGTACAGGGCACGATTTGAGTCGCCTTCGTGAACGACATATTCTCCGGCCAGAACGCGAATGTCGGCGCTCGTGTTGCTGAGATAGTCTAGTTCCTTGTCGTCGAGGGCCGAAAAGAGCGGTATGCCGCGAAGCTCATCACGCGTAAACATGACCGATAAGTCTAAGCGGGCGTCTGAATTGTCCTTCCGCCGTCCCGCGAGAACGCCGCTGGATCTAAGATGCGCAGGCGACGATCGCCTCAACGACGTGCTTTGTCTCCTCGGGATCGCGCACGCGAATCGAGTCTACTCCCGCTTGAAGCGCCGGATAATCGTTTCCGCCCGGAAAGATCGCATCGCCGATAAAGAGCATTTGGTCGATCGTTACGTTCAAAATGTCGCGCAGCTTTCGAATGCCGTACGCTTTGTCGATCCCTCGCGGCGTGATATCGATCGACGTGGTTCCGCCCAAGTTCACCGCAAAGTCCGGCAACGTTTTCTCGAGCAGCGCCGCGATCTGCTTGCGCTTCGCAAAATCCGGATCCCACGTTTGCTTTGCTTCGAGCGGTGCTTGTTGGCCGAGCGCGGAGTATGTGATCTGAGTCCCGCGATCCTCAATCCGTTCGCCCCAGTGCTCCTTCGGCTCGAACCCGCTTTGCTGGACGGCCAGCTGCAGCGCGTCGATGATCTTCTGCTTCTGTTCGTCGCTTAGGTCTTCCGAATAGAGCTCATGCCACTCGCCGGTATAGCTGAAAAATTTCGTTCCGTCGGTCGGCAAAATCGAAAGATTGCCCAAGTTCGTGCCGGCAGGAAGATGCCCGAGCACTTGCTCCTTGAACTGCGGATAGTCGCCGCCGGAAATGATTGCAACCTTTACGACCGCGAGAAGGCGGCGTAGGAGACCGGCCATCTCATCGTCCACTGCGGACTTGCTTGGCGCGAGCGTCCCGTCTAAGTCAAAGACGATAAGCTTTTTCATTCACCGCCACCAGATACCCCTACGCTTTGGTTTGAAACGCCGCGTCGTAGTTCACCCATCCCCTCGGGATGTCGGGACCAAATGACAAGGCTTGAAAGTACTCGGGCGGAACGCCCCGCAGTCGAAGAAACTCGCGCGCTTTGAACCCGAATCGCCGGTAATAGCCCGGGTCGCCGCGCAGGACACACCCGACGCCGCCGATCCTCTGCAATTCCGCCAGCGCTCCCTGCGTCAAGCTCGTGCCAATACCTTGCCTTTGGTGATCCGGCGTTACCGAAAGCGGCCCGAGACCAAACCACCCGGTTGCACCGGAGGAAATGGTGACCGGTGAAATGGCGACGTGACCGACTACCTCATCGCGATCCAGAGCCACTAACGAGACGGTGAGCTGATTGCGACGTCGCAGTTCGCGTACGATGAATTGCTCGGTGTGGCCTGAATATGGATCGTTTCGAAACGCGGCTTCGATGACGCGACCAATCGCAACAACGTCAGCTGCGGTTTCGGCCCGGATCGTTACAACGGGAATGAGTATGCCCCTTGGGCGCATTTTACGCCGGAATTGGATTGTAATTTCATCAGCGCCGATTGGTCAAAAGCGCCGTCGGGCATTTTCCTCGGCGCGTATGTATACTGCGCTCGGTTGTCGGCGCGCTCGTAGCAATAGGCGAAACGCGTTTCGATCTCGTCGTAATGATTGGCGAATACGGCAAGCGTCGTTCCGAACACGATTTCGCCTTGTGCCGCTATCGCTTGTGAATATGAGCCCCCCGCCGGTATGAACCGGTCAAATGCGCTCTCTAAGAGGACCGGGTTTCGCTCGTGAAGGCCATACGAGATCACTGTCCTCTGTCGATCTTGAGAAACACGCCGGCTCTGATCCGTGGACACGGTGAGCCCATATACGTTGTTGATGACGCCGATAAACTGCGCGTCAGCGGGCGAGATGTTTTTGAATGGGAGCCTCACGCGCAGAAAGAGTTTGTCATTACGTAGCGGGACGTGCTCGAGCGAGGGCGTCATGTCCAGCGAGGGTGGTTCATAACTCGGCTTGATGCGCTCTTGATAGGCAAAGACGTAGAACGTCCAGACCGCCGCGATGCTGAGCGCGATAATCTCGATGACGTGCCGCCAATGCTCGACCGGCGAAGGGTGCGTGTATACGTGCTGAACCGGAACCGTCTCCAAGAGGAGCGGCTTTGCTGCATCGCCGGGCTCGCTCGGTCCTGGCAGCGTCACTCCGCCGACCGTTAGACCCTTTGAACGTGACGCCCTTCGCTCGTGGGAGCGCCGGACTCATTTCGAGGGTTGTGAAACCAGCGATAACGTCGATGCGTCGACCGTATAATTGCCGGGCCCAACGACGTTGTTCGGGAAGGCGCACACTGCGCTTGAACCCAGGCCTAAAATGACGACGAGATTCCGCGGCCCACATGGTGTCTGTTTCAGGCCGTAATTCCGAAGGATCGTAGCGCCAACCGACGTTGACGGTGGAGTTACCGCATAGGACGGATATGGCTGTGAATTTGCATCCGGCGGGGCCGTAGACGACGGATCCGCATAGTATGGGTTTCCGTAGTACGGATATCCATAGTACGGATATCCGTAATAACCGTAGTATGGGTAAGGGTAGTAGGGATATCCATAGTATGGGTAGCCGAGGCCTATGCCGATCGAGAAGCCATATGGATAGCCGCCGCGATAGTATGGGTGGCCGTAGTAGTATCCACCACGATAATAGACGCCGCCGCGGTAATATTGCTGCGTAGACGAGCGGGTCGGTTGTGAAGCGCGCGGCGCCGCTGCCGCACTGTGGGCGCTGCCGCCGTGCTGCGCGAGCGCAGGCGTGGCAATCGACGCCGATACCATTAGAGCGATGATCGCTGCCCGTAACTGTTTCATACTGCTATCATCCTCCATCAAGCGGCTTCTTGTGAAGCACCACCTCGGCGCGCTCTACAGGGGGCACGCTCATATTGGCTA
>JASHZC010000121.1 GCA_030042755.1 Vulcanimicrobiota bacterium
GCACAAAGCCGGCGACGCGCACGATTCCGCCGGCATGCACGACGGCCGTATCAGTTCGTACGCCGACGATCGCGCTCGGCAGCGGTGCCTGTGGCAAAAAGCTCGCGAACGCGTAGCTCGAACCCCACTGGCCGATCGCAAAGACTGGACGCGGCGAGCGGTTCCAGCGAATGATGCCGTGCGCGTCGGTGTAGCGCGCTTGGAATCCGCCCCCGACCACGAACTGCACGCGCATACGAGAAAGCGCTTCACCGGTGCCGAGATCGGTAGCGTAGAGCAAGAGTTCACCCGGCGCTTCTTTTGAAATCAATCCCACGCGCGTGCGGTTGATCCACACCTGCTCGCCAACGTCACCGCGTCGCGCTTCGACAACGAAGAAGCCTTCACGCGATCCGAGCTGCACGTCGATTTCGCTCGACTGAAATTGGTAGCCGCCGGGCGGCGTGAAGCTAAACGTCGCGATCGGACGCAGGCCTTTCGTGCCGATCGCTCGCGCGCGCGCATTCGACCCGGCGGTGAGCACGTCGGCCGGATCGACTTGATAGACCGCAAACTGAACCGGCGCGCTCGAATACGTGTCGAGACGAACCGTCGTCGGCTGCCAGGGCACGTTTGAATCGCTCGCAAAGAGGGCAAAGTAAGCGTCGAGTTTATGCAAGTCGACGATTGGGCGTGCAGCGGAGGCGGGAGCTGCGAGAACGGCGATCGCCAAAAGCGCGCCCAGAATTGAACGGAAGAGGAGCACGACGCCTCGTGGATTCGCTTCGTCCGGGGAGGGTCCCCGGCGAGTTGAACTAAACCCGCCTCGCTACGCGTTTACGACCGAGAATATGAAGACAGCCTCAGACAAGATCGCCCTGCGCGGGCTCATGCTCGCGTTCATGCTCGTCGGCACCTGCGTGCCCGGCTGGGCTGCCACGACGGCTCCGAAGGCCTCGGCAAGGCCGGCGATGCCCAAGCCGCCGATTCCGACCGTGCCGCTGCACACCGAGTTTATCGTGGAAGTGAATGCGAAAGGCCAAGTCGTGCGCGTGAAATCGGCTAAGGGCTGTAAGGATGTCATCTTCAACGCGCAGACGTACGGCAACGTGCTGCAAATGTGGATTCGCCATCCCGATGGTACCGCGGAGGTGGGACTCTACCGCGTAAGCTTCGACTTCGATCCGAAAACGAAGAAGGTCCATCGCGCCGTCGCGATCGTCTCGGAAGGCGGAAGCTGGGGAAACGAAGAGGGCGCAGCGACTCAGATGATGGACACGGCGGAACGTGAAGCGCGCGAGGCCGAAAAGCAGCGCAGCACGCAACACGAGCAGCAATCCAAGAATCTTCCACCGCTGAATGCGATCGTTGGCAAACCGTCGCCGAGCGCGTCGCCCTAAGCCGCCGCTTCCGCGCGCGCTCTTCTTCGACGAAACAGCCGACCGCGCGCGTAGCTGCTCGTCGAAAGACGCCTATCCGAGCGAAGATCACGCTCGCGCCGTCATGTTGATGAACGGGCTCGAGCTCGGCGTGTATCGCTGCCGGTATTGCGACATGTGGCATCTGACCAGTCGCCGACCGTGATACACTAATTCGGATGAAATTTGTCAGCTTTTTCGAGCGCGACGGGCGTGCGGTTCCCGGGGTCTTGGCGGGCGACTCGATTCGCGCCATCGACGCCGCCTCGATGCTCGACTACATTGCGCTTTCGCCTGCGCAGCGCGCTGCCCGTCATACGGACCGAACGATCGCCGTGAGCGATGTAAAACTCGACGCTCCGGTTCGTCCGCTTCGCAACATCTTTTGCGTCGGCCGAAACTATTTGGAACACGCAAAAGAGGGCGCCCGCCTCTTCGGCCGCGAGTTGAAGCTCCCCGACGTACCGACGTTCTTTACCAAGGCTACGGGAGCAATCGCCGCGCCCGGCGCGACGCTTCATTTGGAGGCAAGCGTTTCCGACGAATACGACTTTGAAGCCGAGCTCGCAGTCGTCATCGGTACGCGTTGTAAAAACGTGAGCGAGGCCGATGCGTTCGGCGTTGTGTTCGGCTATACCGCGTTCAACGACGTGACCGCGCGCGATCTCCAGCGCGCGCACCTTCAATGGTTCAAGGGCAAGAGTCTCGATGACGAAGCGCCGTTCGGTCCGTGGATCGTTTCGAGCGATGAAATCGGCGATCCGGAGAAGCTCGACATCGCGTTCCGCTTGAACGGCATCGAGAAGCAAAACAGCAACACCTCGAAGATGATCTTCGGCATCCCGCGCTTGATCGCAGAACTCTCGAGAGGTCTGACGCTCGAACCCGGCGACGTCATCGCGACGGGGACGCCCGAGGGCGTCGGTTTCGCGCGCAACCCACCGGAATTTCTCAAAGATGGCGACGTGATGGAAGTCGAGATCGAAAAGATCGGCGTGTTACGCAACGTTTGCTCGATCGCGTAACGTCTACGCCTCTTCCTCGTCTCCCTCTTCGTCAACATCGCCGCCGATCGACCATCGTGCTCCTACGACGTGCGGGTCGAGACTGAGGACTCCGACGGCGCGCTCCACCTCTTTGTCCCTGCCGGAGATGACTCGAGCGACGATCTCAACGCGGCCGCCGGCAACGTCACGACTCTCGAGCCCGCGCAGATGCAGCGATGCGCCACCGATTGTCTCGAGAACCGTCGCACGAATGCGCTCCTCCTGATCCGCGATGCAGGTCACGACGATGTCATACGATCGTGAAAGTTCGCTCTGCTCGAGCGGCTGGCGGTTGATACGCTGCACGAGCGGTCGCAGCAGGACGTTTGCGGCGAGGACCATCGCAGCGCCGACCGCGCCTTCTGCAAGAAACCCGGAGCCGCACAAGGTTCCTACCGCAGCCGTTCCCCACATCGTCGCGGCCGTGTTGAGACCGCGCACGCTAAAGCCTTCCTTGAAGATCACGGCGCCGGCAAGAAAACCGATTCCCGAGACGACGTACGCTGCGATCTGCGTCTGGTTGACGTTCGGTCCAAGCAACACCGATAGCGATGAAAACAATGCGGCACCCACCGCTACGAGCGCGTTGGTGCGCAAGCCGGCCATACGCTGGCGCCATTGGCGTTCGACGCCGATCGCGATCCCGAGCAAGAATGCGATGGCGATTCTCAGCGCAAATGTCGAAAGGTCCATAGACGCCGCCTACTGACCTAATTGCGGAAAGATGATTTGAACCGTCGAGATCCCGGTTAGAACCGCAACGATCACGACGGTCGCCCAGGCGATTCCGTTGAACGCGCGTCCGTTCGTCCAAGTTCCCATGAGGCGTTTGTTATTGATCAACAACAACATCAGCACCAGCACGACCGGCAAGAGCACACCATTGAGCACCTGCGAATAGAAGATAATCGCCAGCAGCGGCGCGCCGGGAATGATCACCACGCCCGCGCCGATGACGATAAGCGCGAGATACAGTCCGTAGAAAATGGGAGCGTCGGAAAACTTGTGATCGATCCCGCGCTCGAAGCCGAACGCTTCGCACACGTAATACGCGGTCGAGAGCGGTAAGATCGATGCCGTAAAGATCGCCGCGTTCAGCAGCCCGATGGCAAACAGCAGCGACGCGAACTCTCCAACGATCGGCTGCAAGGCGACCGCGACGTCGCTCGCGTCGTTGACTTGGATCTGATGGGCGGCCGGAACGCCGAGATTGTGTACGAAGATCGTCGCCGCGCAGGCGACGATGATGAAATACGCCACGATGTCGGTGACCAAGGCGCCCGTGATTACGTCGATCCGTGAGGCGGGATACTGTTCTTCGCGCACGCCCTTGTCGACGACGGCTGCTTGAATGTAGAACTGCATCCATGGAGAGATCGTCGTGCCGATAACGGCGATCACCATCAAGATGTAGGCCTTCGACGAAGAGAACTGCGGCAAAACGGTTTGCCTCAGGATCTCGTGCCAGTTCGGGTGGACGACGATGCCGCTGACGACGTAGCAAAGATAGACGGCACAGAACGCAAAGAAGACGCGCTCGACCACCTTGTAGTTCCCGCGCGTAACCGTTACGAAAACTAGCACGGCGGCTGCGATCACGAAGATCGTCTTGAGCAACTGCGCCGCGTGGATGTGGATGTAAGAACCAAAAATCGGTGCCGCCGACGCGACGCCGGCAAATTCCGTCGCCGTGTTGCCGAGGTCGCAGATAACGAACAGCAGCAACACCCATGCCGTAACTTTGACACCGAAGTTCTCTCGAATGAGGTCGGCCAAGCCTTTACCCGTGACCGCACCCATTCGGGCGCACATCTCTTGCGTCACGATCAGTGCGATGGTCACCGGAATCAACAGCCAGAGCAGCGAGTAGCCGAACTGCGCGCCCGCCTGCGAATAGGTCAAGATGCCGCCGACGTCGTTGTCCGCGTTTGCGGTAATGATGCCCGGACCGACTACGGAGAGGAACATGACGACGCTGCGCAGGTGCACGCGCAAACGCATCGCGGATACAGCGGCCATCGTTCCCCTCCTTTCTCGCGCCGAAGAAAATAAAAAACTGCCACAACACCTCGTTGCGACAGTTCGGTTCCCGCACGCCGCGGCGTCGGGCTCTCCTCACCGTGGAGCTTCAGCACTGCACGCCGTAGACTCTCGTCAACCGCATTAGATACCGCCTTGATCCGACGGTGCCTGGTCACCCATTGGGGTCTCTCGACCTTTCCGGGCAGCGGCTTGTTTTCGCGCAGACGCCTCGCCTAACGAGGAATCGTTGTAAGCGTACACGGCTTGCAATCGTTCCGTCAACCCAACCAGGGTTGAACAATCCGCCGCGGGAACGCACCGCTCATGATCGTCGCCGTTCCTCGTGAGGCCGTTTCGAACGAGCGCCGCGTGGCGTTGGTGCCTGAAACGGTTACAAAACTCATCCAAGCGGGCGGTTCGGTTCGCGTTGAACGCGGAGCCGGAACCGCAGCTGCTTTCCCCGACGAATTCTACACCAAGGCCGGAGCGTCGATCGCCGATGATCCGGCTTCACTCGTTTCCGACGCCGACGTCGTCGTGACGATCGGCAAACCTTCTGCGCCGGTGCTCGGTGCCGTGCGCGCCGGAACGACGCTCGTCGGATTCTTCAATCCACTTGGTGATCCCGAATACGTGCAGACGCTCGCGAAAGCCGGCGTGACCGCACTCGCAATGGAGATGATTCCGCGGATCACGCGCGCACAGTCGATGGATGCCCTCTCGTCGCAAAGCAACATCGCCGGATATAAAGCCGTGCTGCTTGCCGCGGCGGAACTACCGAAGTTCTTCCCGATGCTCACGACCGCCGCCGGAACGATTCCGCCGGCCAAGGCTCTGATCTTGGGCGCCGGCGTCGCGGGACTGCAAGCGATCGCAACCGCGCGCCGTTTGGGCGCAGTGGTGAGCGGATACGACGTTCGCGCGGTCGTGAAAGAGCAGGTGCAATCGCTCGGAGCGACCTTCCTCGAATTCGATCTCGGCGAAAGTGCCGAAGGCGCGGGCGGCTATGCAAAAGAGCTAACCCCCGAGCAACAAGAACGTCAGCGCGCGTGGATGGTCGAGCAGATCGGCAAGAACGACGTGGTGATCACCACCGCGCTCGTTCCGGGACGACGCGCCCCCGTGCTCGTTAGCGAAGCAGCGGTTGCGGCAATGAAGCCGGGATCGGTGATCGTCGACATTGCGGCCGAAGCGGGCGGAAACTGCGCGCTTACCAAGGCCGGCGAGACGGTCGTCACGCCAAATGGCGTGAGCATCGTCGGCGCGGTCAATCTGCCGTCGACGATGCCGTACAATGCAAGTCAACTGTACTCGCGCAACGTGTACGCGCTGCTTTCGCCCTTTATCAAGAACGGTGCCTTGGTGCTCGACCCCGAGGACGAGGTCATCAAAGGCGCATGCATCGCGCGCGACGGACGCGCGCTCATCGGAGGTACCGCTGCGTGACCGACGTCAACCACTTGATCGGCCTGCTGACAATCCTCGTACTCGCGGTCTTCGTCGGCTTCGAGGTCATCTCGAAAGTGCCGACAACGCTGCACACGCCGCTGATGTCTGCGACGAACGCGATCCACGGGATCGTCGTGGCAGGCGCCATCATTGCGACCGTATCGCTCTTTAATAACGGCGCAAATTCGCCCGGCTTGACGATCTTGGCGATTGCCGCGGTGACTCTCGGCGCGATCAACGTTTTCGGCGGATTTGCGGTGACCGAGCGCATGTTGCAAATGTTCCGGCGCAAGGAGGGCAGCAAGTGACGATTGCCGCGCCACTCCTCGATCTGCTTGCAATCGCGCTTTTTATTCTCGGCCTGCACTTCTTGAACGCTCCACCGACGGCACGCTTCGGCAATCGGCTCGCCGCTGTCGGTATGCTCATCGCACTGATCGTCGTGCTCGTCGCCACCGGCGGCGTTGCCTGGTGGGCGATAGCGATCGGCGTGATTCTCGGTGGTACGGTCGGCATCGTTGCCGCCATACGCGTAAAGATGACGGCGATGCCGCAAATGGTCGCGCTCTACAACGGCGCCGGCGGCGGCGCGGCGGCGTTGATCTCGACCGTCGGTTATGCGAACTTCTTGCGCTCCGGTGGCGCGGCGCTCGACCCGGTCGTCTCCGTTTCGCTCGTCCTCTCGATGATCATCGGAGCGGTCAGTTTCGCCGGCTCGATCATCGCGTTTCTCAAATTGCAAGAAGTGATGACCGGACGGCCCATCACGTACCCCGGACAGCAAGCCGTCAACGCCGTCGTTACTCTTGCGATCGTTGCGCTTGGCATCTGGTTCGTCGTCAGCGGCGGCACGCTGGCGGTTTGGGGATTCGTGCTTCTGCTGGCGGCCGCGCTGGTGCTCGGCGTGTTGTTCGTGTTGCCGATCGGCGGCGCCGACATGCCGGTCGTTATCTCATTACTCAACTCATTCACCGGGTTAGCCGTCGCCATTACCGGCTTCGAGTTGAACCAGGAGCTACTCATCATCTGCGGCGCGCTGGTCGGCGCCAGCGGCACGATTCTCACCGTTGACATGAGTAAAGCCATGAATCGCTCGCTCACCAACGTGCTCTTCAGCGCGTTCGGTTCGGCGGGCGGCGCGGAGCCCGCAGCAGCCGGAAGCGGCGGACCGCAGAACGTTCGCAGCGTCAGCGCCGACGACGTGGCGGTCATGCTTGCTTACGCGAACAAGGTCATGTTTGTGCCCGGATATGGCATGGCGGTCGCGCAAGCACAGCACAGCGTCAAGGCGCTTGCGGATCAACTCGAGAAGCGCGGAGTGAAGGTTCTCTACGCGATCCACCCGGTTGCTGGACGAATGCCCGGACACATGAACGTGCTGCTGGCGGAAGCCAACGTACCCTACGAGCAGTTGCTCGATCTCGACGCAGCCAACGCCGAACTGCCGACGACGGACGTTGCTTTGATCATCGGCGCGAACGACGTTACCAACCCGGCCGCGCGCAGCGTTCCGAGTTCGCCCATCTACGGCATGCCGATCATCGACGCCGACAAAGCCGGCAACGCCATCGTCCTGAAGCGTTCGATGCGTTCGGGATTTGCCGGCATCGACAACCCGCTCTACGAGCTTCCTAATACCGCGATGCTGTTTGGCGATGCCAAGGCGTCGGTCGACGCGCTGACGGCCGCCGTCAAGGCACTGTGACCTCGCATCGGCGGCATATCGACAGCGGAAGCGTGTGGGAAGCACGCGTCGGTTATTCGCGCGCCGTTCGCTTCGGCGACTACGTCGTCGTTTCCGGAACGACCAGCGACGGGCCCGATGCCTACGTCCAAGCAAAGGGTGCGATCGCTCGCATCGAGCGCGCGCTCGAAGAGGCGGGCGCATCGCTCGACGACGTGATACGCACGCGCATGTACGTCGTAAACATCGACGACTGGGAGCTGGTGGCGCGGGCACATCACGAAGCATTCGCCGACATTCGCCCGGCCGCAACGATGGTGGAGGTTACTCGCCTTATCGCGCCGGATCTTCTCGTAGAAATCGAGGCAGACGCTTACCTCGCATAAGCCACACCATGTCGCAGCAGCTTCATCACTATCTGCGGCGCATCGGGTACGGCGGACCACTCTCACCGACCCGCACGACGCTGCGCAGCCTGCATCGCGCGCACGTGCTCGCGATTCCATTCGAGAACGTTGACGTTCAATTCGGCAAGGTCCCGTCGCTCGATGTTGAGTCGCTCTTCGGAAAAATCGTAGAACGGCGCCGTGGCGGTTGGTGCTTTGAGATGAATTTGCTCTTCGCCTGGGTGCTGCGCACGATCGGTTTCGAACTCGATCTGATCGGCGCGACCGTCGGTAAACATGACGAGGGAGCGGCGATCAACCATCTCGCGCTTTTGGTGTACTTTGAAGAACCGTATCTCGCGGACGTCGGCTTCGGAAACGGATTCTTAGCGCCAACGCCGCTCCGCCACGGTACGTTCAACGACGGCCGCTTCGATTTTCGATTGGCGGACCATGGCACGTATTGGACCTTCCACAATCACGCAGAGAGTGGGACGTCGTACGACTTCACCACGCAGCCGATCGGGCTCGAGCAGATCGAACCGGCGAATCGTTTCCTTGCGACGACAAGTGATTCGCCATTCGTGCGGACGCTCGTATGTATGCGTTTGACCGAAGACGGCATGGTCACGCTTACCAATGCTGCATTACGGATCTATTCTCCCGAACGAATCGTCGAGGAGACCGCGACGACGGCGCAGGCATTCGAAGCAATGCTGCGCGAGCGCTTCGATCTTAACGTGGAAGGTATCGA
>JASHZC010000122.1 GCA_030042755.1 Vulcanimicrobiota bacterium
GCGACGCGGACGGCTCCCGATCTGTCGGTTTCTAATGAATCAATAACCGCAGTAACATCGCTTCCCAGCCCAATCAAACCTATGCCATATATGCTAAATGCGCGCACGGCAGGGCGCCGGTCCCTCATATGCCCTTCGAGGAGCGCAACGCCGTCCGGCTGCCTCATCCGGCCGATCGCGAGAGCCGCACCTGCGGCCTTCGCGGCATCCGGAGAAGCAAGAGCCGCAGAGAGCTGGGCGTCGTAGAGCGCGCCCGAGCCGGCTCCTGTTAGCAAGACGGCAACTGCTATAAGCGCTGCGGGACGCAACCAAGAACTCGATTCTCTCACACCGCCCCCAACCAATAGGATCGAACTTGCGTTCTACTATATGCACCGCGTTCGCCGTCCCTTCGGACGGCCTCCCCAAAAACGGAAAAGAGAGCAAGCATGTCAACCCCGGAAACCCCAAAGAAGACCAGCGGAATGTCGGTTCGCGAAGCGGGCCAAAAAGGCGGCGAGACCGTCAAGAAAAAGTACGGCCCTGAGTTCTACGAGCAGATAGGCCGAAAAGGCGGTCTCGCGACGAAACAGGCTCACGGTCACGAATTTTACGAGCAGATCGGTAAGAAGGGTGGAAAGAAAGGTGGCGAAGCCACGCGCGATCGCTACGGCCCGGATTTTTACGAGAAGATCGGACAAAAGGGTGGCCAAAAGGTCAAGCAACTCATTGAAGAGGGAAAACGCGCCGCCGCCGCTCAGGAAGCTGCACGAGAGGAACGCGCGAGCTAGTTTCGCCGCGCTAATAGCGGCGAGCGTGATGCTCGCCGCCGCGACCCCATTTGCGCCGATCTCGGCTGGCGCATTTCCAATGCCATCCACGACAGGCTCGGCGTCACCACCGCCGACGCCCGCGCCGCCGAGCAACGTACTGCCGCTCGGTTCGACGCTGACCTTCGTCCTCGACGACTCGATTTCGTCGAATAAATCAAAAGCCAACGACATCGTCAGAGCCCACCTCGAGAAGGCTCTCATCATTCACGGCACAACCGTTGCGCCGGCCGGCACTCCCATCGAGATAAAAATTGTCGATGCGTCGCCCGCCTCGAACCCAGACATCTATGGCTTCGTCGACATCTTCTTCCGGCCGATGCGCTTGCCTGACGGGCGCGTGATTCCGATGCACGCCCCGGCTTCGCACCTCAACGTGAACGTTACCGCCGGTCACGCGTCGACTGCCGGCGTCGAGAACACGATTGGCGACATCTTCGCACCGACGCTGCTCTATCACGTTTTTCGCAAGGGCCGCAACTTCGTGCTCGAACCCGGTGCACGGATCAACGCACGAACGGACGCAATGATCGTCGTGAAAGACAACGGCACCGTCGCAATCCAAACCCCACTTCCAATAAGCCTCGACGCGGAACCTCCGGTCTCTGCCTTTAAGAGCATCCCGATGGTAACACCCGAATCGACGGCGAAGATGCCCTTCCCGGTTCCGACGCTGACCCCAGGCGGTCCACCTGGTCCCGGCCAGACTCCCGGTCCCGTTCCAACTTTCTAAGGAGTAGTTACGTGATTGGACGATATTCCAGCGCGCTCGTCGCGCTCGTCATACTGACGTGTTCCATCGGGCTTGCTGCGGACACACTTTCACCGAAGCCGCAGGGCGCCGAAGTCGCATTCGTTTCCGGCATTCAAAAAGATTTAGACGCGCGCTTTTCGACGATCGCGCAGGCGCAAGCTGCCGGATATTTTCGTTACACCAACGAGGACAACACGGGCGCAATCAGTTACGCAAATCTGCAATGGACGTCGAACGATCCGCAGCATCCGAGCCAGCTCTGGTACAGCGTGACCGGACAATACCTCGGCGCGGACTTCTCCCAACCGTATTCGAGCGAACCGCCGAATCTTTGGGGCGTAAACCCGGCTCGCTGGGTGAAGTTCGGCGCGCACATTCACTACATTCTGAATAACGGCGGACAAGAGACCTACGGCGCGACGAGCATCAAGAAGTTCACAGCCGCCGGCGGCGATCCGAAGAATCCTCAGGCCGACACGCTCGTGAAGATGGGCATTGCGAAGGATACCGCGTCGGTTAAACGCGTCTTTCTCTTCCCAGCCATTTGGGATCTGATCGTGTGGGTGACGCCCAACCCCGACGGCGCCTTCGCCGACAAGAACCCGCTCGTGCATCCCTCCGCCAACGCGGAAAAAGACGACATGTAGCAGCCAAGCGGCTGTAGAACAAATCTGAATGGCACGGAGAGTGGCCGGCACACTGATTGCAGCGGCAACGCTGCTCTTTGTCGTGGCCAGCTTCTTCGGCACGGCGAATATAGGGACGTTGGTTCCCGAGTCGTCCGGCTCGCGCGGCCAGTGGCCGGTATTTACCGTCACCGGCGTAACGGATGCCGGCCGCGAGGCCGGCTTGCGGGCGGGCGACGTTCTCGATTATCGACGGCTCACGCCGCTCGAGCGGTACCGCTTCGGTCTATGGGATTCGGGCGTCATCCCGCAGGCTTTAGGCACGACCGCGCTCGGAAGCGTTGCGGCAAACGAGAGCTTCACGATTCCCTATCTTCGCAACGGGAAAGTAGTAGCGATCGTCCAGCGCACCGATAGCGCGGGCTTAAGCGATCAAGTTGCGGCAATCGTCACGGACATCCTCAGTGCGTTTTGCGCGATATTCGGAGCGTTGCTGCTCGTCCGCGGTCGCGATCGAGCCTCCTTTCTGGGAGGTCTCTTCCTAGCGCTGCTAAGCATGTGCGGACTGCCGTTCGTCTATGGCTTCAACGGGTTTTACGCGACTGAGACGCTCTCCGTACCCAGCGAGGTTTGGATCATGCTGGCTCAAGT
>JASHZC010000123.1 GCA_030042755.1 Vulcanimicrobiota bacterium
ATCAGTAATCCGACCGTTTCCGCCTTCGAGGAACGCATGGCATCGCTCGAAGGCGGGCTTGGCGCGATTGCGTTTTCCAGCGGGCTAGCGGCGCAGCTCTGCACGGTGCTCGCACTCGCACAGGCCGGCGATCACGTCGTCAGCTCGCAAAACGTGTACGGCGGCACCATCACGCAATTCACGGTAACGTTGCGACGTATGGGAATCGATGCAAGCTTCGCGCCCGTTGACGATTTCGCAGCACTCGAAGCCGCGATTCGGCCGAATACGAAATTGCTTTTTGTGGAGACGATCGGCAATCCGTCGGGGGCGCTTGCCGATCTTCCGGCGCTCGCGAAACTCGCGCACGCGCACGGCATTCCGCTGGTCGTCGACAACACGTTCGCATCGCCATATCTCTGCCGGCCGATCGAGAGCGGGGCCGACATCGTCGTGCATTCGGCAACAAAATTCATTAGCGGTCACGGCACGACGATGGGCGGCGTGACGATCGAGTCGGGCAAGTTCGATTTCGGCAACGGAAAATTTCCGCTCCTTTCGGAGCCAAGTCCGGGCTATCACGACAAGGTTTTCACCGAGACCTTCGGCGAGTACGCGTTTTTGATGCGCGGGCGCGCGGAAGTGCTGCGCGACGTTGGTGCGCAGATGTCTCCGATGGACGCCTGGATTCTGCTGCTCGGCCTGGAGACGCTGCCGCTGCGCATGCAAGCGCACGTACGCAACGCAAAAGCCATTGCCGATTTTCTCGAATCGCGTCCCGAAGTGGAATGGGTTCGCAGACCCGAGCTCGGTTCGATCTTCACGTTCGGGATACGCGGCGGCCGCGAAGCCGGACGCCGATTCATCGACTCGCTGGAACTGTGGAGCCATCTCGCCAACGTCGGCGACGCGAAATCGCTCGTCATCCATCCGGCATCGACCACGCATTCGCAGCTCAACGACGAGGAGATGAAAAAGGCCGGCGTCGCACCCGAAGCCATTCGATTATCGGTCGGCCTGGAAGACGTGGACGATCTCACCTGGGACTTGGGGAACGCGCTCGTAGCGTCGCAGCATGGTTCGCTGGCGGAGGCAGCCCGATGATTCTTCGCACTCCGGACGAGCGCCGCGCGCTGCTCGAACGCTCGCATACCGTCGCGATGGTTGGTGCATCGAACAATCCGCTGCGTCCCAGCTACACGGTCTTCTCCTACTTACGTACGCAGCACCGATTTACGATGGCGGCGATAAACCCGACGATCAACGAGATCGACGGGGTACCGGCCTACCCATCGCTGACTGCGTACGCGCAGGCGAACGGCGCCCCGGATATCGTCGACGTCTTTCGCCGGCCGAGCGAATTGGTGCCGCTCGTGCAAGAAGCGATAGCGGTAGGCGCGA
Source organism: Vulcanimicrobiota bacterium (assembly GCA_030042755.1). The sequence continues at coordinate 1,381 of JASHZC010000123.1, forward strand.
AAGCGATTTGGTTCCAATATGGCGTGATCAACGAAGAGGCGATCGCGCTGGCCGATAAAGCCGGACTCGACGTGGTCGTCGACCGGTGTATGAAGGTCGAGAGTGCTCGCTTCAACGGTGGCCTCTCGATGAACGGTCTCAACTCGGGCATCATAACCAGCCGTCGAAAAAGTGAGGCCCCCGCGTGACCTACGCTGACGAAACCTACGAACTCGACGCCGAGATCTTCACGCTCATCGAGCGCTGGCACGATCGTGGCGAAGACATTGGCGACGACGCGTTCGAAGATCTCGCCCTGCGCATCTTCGCGCACCAGTTGCGATACAACGAGCCCTACGCTCGATACTGCGCGAGCTTAGGCATCTCGCTTCAACGGCTGCCTACGTCCTGGCATGATATTCCGCCGATTCCAAGCGCCGCGTACAAAGAAGCGGCGCTAGCTACTTTCGACCCGGCCGCTGCCGCGCTGACGTTCGAAACCAGCGGTACCACGCAAGGATCGAGCGGCCGTCATTACATGGAAACGGCGCGTCTCTACAACGCCGCTTCGGTTGCGGGCTTCGATCGCTTCATGCTCCCCGACCACGTACGCTTGCGCTACCTCAATCTCGTGCCGAATCCGCACGAGCAGCCGCATTCGTCGCTCGGATACATGATGGCCCGCGTGAGCGAGCGTCGCGGCGATCGCGCCACCGGTTGGTTCCTCCATGGTGACACGCTCGACGTCGAAGCGCTGATCGGCGAGCTTGAATCCGCCGTCGAGCACGATCGGCCCGTCTGCATCGCCAGCACCGCGTTCGCCCTGGTGCATCTGCTCGATGCGCTGCACGAGCGGCATCGCTACTTCGCGTTGCCGAACGGATCGCGCATCATGGAAACCGGCGGGTTCAAGGGCCGTTCCCGCGTCGTTGCGCGCGACGATCTCTACGCTCGCGCCGCCGAACGGTTCGGCATGACGAATTGCGCGATCGTTGCGGAATATGGAATGACGGAACTGACGTCGCAGTACTACGACGACGTGCTCGTGCGGGGCCACGACCACGAACATGCAATCGTTCGGCACAAGGTTTCGCCGCCGTGGCTGCGTCCGCGCGTTGTCGGCCCGGATGGAACAACGCTTCCAAGGGGCACCGTCGGAGCACTCGTCCACGTCGACCTGGCGAACCGGTCGTCGTGCGTTGCGATACAGACCGAAGACCTCGGCGTCGAATTCGAGGAAGGATTGGTGTTGATCGGGCGCGAGAGCGGAGCTGCGCTGCGCGGTTGCTCTCTCGCCGCCGAAGATCTGCTCGTGCGATGACCGCGCTATGCGCCGTGCCCGCGCGACGGATCGTGGGCGCGGTCGCCGACGCCGCGAACCGCTGGACCGATGCCGACTTTCCGCCGCGCGTCCGACTTCTCGAGCGCGTCGTCGAACGTACCGGGTATACTCCACCCGTCGTCGAGTACGCGCTCGATCAACTCTTCGGCTCGCTTACGGCGACGGCGCTGGAAGCAACACTTTCCAGCGAACTGGGCAACATCGACGCACTCGATCGGATCGTTCCGCGCGCGGGGCGCCCGAGCGCGCGCGCCCTCCCAATCGGGAACGTCTGCGTGATCTCGAGTCGCACGACGATCGGCGTTGCGATCGTTCCGGCGATCTTCGCGCTGTGCGCGAAGTGCGACGTCCTGGTCAAAGACCGCGAGGACGGTTTAGTGCGTGCGTTTTTCTCCTCGCTCTCCGAAGAACATGACGCGTTCGCCGAGGCCGCCCGCGCGCAAACATGGGAAGGTGAGAACGGAGAGGTCGATCTGCGAACGTTCGACGCCGTCGTCGCATTTGGAAATGACGCGACGCTCGCGCGAATCCAGGCGGCAACTCGCGCCGATGCGCGGTTCGTCGGCTTCGGCTCACGTGCCAGTATCGGCTACGTCGCGCGCGATGAGCTGCGCGACGAGAGCCAAGCGGCATTCATCGCTGCCGGCGCAGCACGGGATCTCGTGCTCTACGAAACCGAAGGATGTCTCTCCCTTCACGCGCTCTTCGTCGAGCGCGGAGGTATGGTTGACGTGCAACGCTTCACCGCGCTCGTCGCGCGCGAGGTCGAGCGCGCGTCGGTCGAATTCCCTCCCGGGTCGCGCGACGCTCGCGCAGCTGCAAGAATCGCGAATGCGCGCAATCTTGCTGCGTTCCGGTCGGCAGCGGGAAGCGGAAGCGTCTTCTCCGACGAGCGGGCGTCGTATTTGGCCGTGCTCGATCCACCGGTGAGCGAGCCGCCCGCATTTTTGCCGCGTGCACTCGCCGTCCATGCGGTTGACGATCCCGCGGAGGCCCTAGCCTATCTCGCGCGACACGAGATACCCGTCGAAGCCGTTGCACTCGCCGGCTCGCGCGACGACCTGCTCGCGATGGCCATCGGCATGGGCGCACACCGCATCGCCCGGTTCGGCGAATTGCAACGCCCGCCTTTGGGCGGAAATCACGGCGGACGCGCTCGCGTGTCTGACTTCGTCACGTGGATCACCGACGAGCGGTAAGCGACCGCACCGAGTCGCAGCGAACAATCCCCGGGCCGCAATCGCGCGCGCTCTCGGAAATGCTGCAGCGATACGAATCCCAGAACGTGACGTACGTCGACGAAGAGTTTCCCGTCTTCTGGGAGTCCGCTCACGAGGCTGAGGTCGTCGACGTCGATGGTAATCGGTACATCGATCTGACGTCGGCGTTCGGCGTGGCGAACGTCGGGCACAGCAATCGCGCTGTCGTCGAAGCCGTTGCAGAACAGGCGCGCATGCTGATGCATGGCATGGGAGACGTTCATCCGACAGCGGTGCGCACCCGATTGCTCAAACGCCTTGCAGACGTTCTTCCCACGCGCCTCAGCACGATTTTTCTCGCGACGACCGGATCCGAAGCCGTTGAAGCCGCGCTCAAGACCGCCGTGATTGCGACCGGAAAGCATCGTTTCGTTTCGTATCGCAACGCGTATCACGGGCTCTCCGTAGGTGCGCTCGAGATCTCGGGCATCGAGAAGTTCGTCGAGCCATTTGCCGGACTCGTGCCCAACGTCGCCGTTCGCATGGAGTACCCTGACGCGCAGCGCACGGACGCAGCCGCCGCGCTTGCGCGGCTTCGCGGTGCGATCGATCCGCTAGACGACATCGCCGCGATCGTCATCGAACCAATTCAAGGCCGCGGCGGCTGCATCGTACCGCCTGCCGGCTATTTGCGCGGATTGCGCGAGTACTGCGATACGCGCAGCATCCTCTTGATCTTCGATGAGATCTACACGGGATTCGGACGGACCGGTCGCTGGTTTGCATGCGAGCACGAACGCGCCACGCCCGATATTCTATGCATCGGAAAGGCGATGGGCGGCGGCTTCCCGATCAGCGCCATCGCTGCGACCCAAGCGGCCATGGATGCTTGGCCGCCGTCGTCGGGCGAGGCCTTACATACCTCGACGTACCTTGGTAATCCGATGGGTTGCGCCGCGGCGCTCGCAACGATCGACGAACTCGCTTCTCGAAATCTGCCGCAGCGAGCGCGCGAACTGGGCGACACAATCGAACGGCGACTGCAGAAAATGTTCGAGCATCCCGCCGTCACCGCGGTCCGCGGACGCGGCTGCATGTGGGGGCTGCAGTTGCGCAGCGCAAGCGACGCGAACCGCGTGGTAAAGCGCGCGCTCGCACGGGGTGTTCTGCTTCTGCAGGCGGGACCGCATGGCGACGTGATCTCTCTTACCCCACCGCTCGTCATCGCTGACGAGGTCTTGCTGGCCGCCCTCGGCATCGTTGAAGAGGTTCTGTGAAAATCTATCGCATCGGCATCAGCGGCGCCGGTTTCGGCGTACGGGCGCATCTCCCGGCACTCCTCGCGCATCCGCGTTTCGAAGTGGTGGCTCTCGCTTCACCGAAAGACGCCGTGACGATCGCGCCGCAGCGAAACATTCCGCACGCGTTTAGCAGCGCTCGAGCGATGGTCGAGGGTTGCGCATTAGATGCGATCGTCGTCGCGTCACCGCCCTTCGCGCATCGCGATGACGTCCTGGCAGCGCTCGATGCAGGGCTGCACGTTCTATGCGAAAAGCCGTTTGCGCTCAACGTCGAGGAGGCCGAAGAGCTCGTCGCGGCATCGCGCGACGCCGGAACGGCGTGCGGCATCGTACACGAGTTCCGCTTTGTCCCACAACGGCTCGCGATCAAGGAGCTCGTCGACAACGGACATCTCGCTCCGCTGCGAACGATCGAATGCACCTTGTATAATTCGTGGGCGGCGCTTTCGAACACCGAGCGCCAGCGCGGCTGGTGGTTCATGCGCGAACGCGGAGGCGGCGTCGCTCAAGCTTTGCTGTCGCATCTGATCGACACCGCGAACTGGATCGTGGGGCGGCCTCCGCGCCGATCGATGGGCATTCTTCGCACCGCCAACCGCACGCGCCACGACGACGCCGGTGAGTTCACGAGCACGGTCGACGACGGTTCGTTCGCCATGCTCGATTACGGTGACGGGCTCGTTGCGCGCCTCGCCGCCGATGCAACCCTAGCCGTCGAGTCGTTCGTGCTCGCCGTTCATGCCGAAAACAGAACGGCCGTTGCCAGCGGCCCAAGCCCCCTCGATTGCACGCTCTTCAGTGTCGACGCGGAAGAAACGAACGAACTCGCCTGCAAGCCGGCGCCGTACGCGAAGTACGCCGGCATCCAGCCGAACGTGCCA
>JASHZC010000124.1 GCA_030042755.1 Vulcanimicrobiota bacterium
TACTGGGAATCGGCTTCGTTCATCTGACAGCCGAAGGTTTCAATGTAGATGGTCGGATTGACACGACGAGGGGCGGCGGCCTTCATGGGCAAGCTTCATTCTCCACCGCCCCAGAACGGCCCTCAGAACGGCGTCTAAAGCCCAAAGGCTACGCCGCCAGGTGCCTTCACGTTGTTCGCTTGCTCGTCGTTGTTCGCGATCGTGGCAATAGGCGCGCCGCTATATGGGGATGCGTACTCGGTAACGGTGTCGTTCCCACCATTCGCGACAAAAAGGACGCCATTCGAGTCGACCGCAATACCAGCGGGAGCGTCCACGCCGCTCGTTACCGTTGCCGTGGGCGCGCCGGTATAGGGTGCCGCATATTCCGTAACCGTATTCGCCTGAGTATTCGAGACGAAGAGGTCTCCCTTTGCGTCGAATGCTACACCGTACGGCTCGGACACACCATTCGATATGGTTGTGAGGGGCGCGCCGGTATACGGTGACGCGTACTCCGTGATGGTGCTGTTTCCGGAATTCGCAACGAAGAGTTCGCCGCTCGCGTTGAGCGCTAAGCCTTGCGGTTCATCCACGCCGTTTGCGATGTTTGCGATCGGTTTGCCTGTATACGGCGCCGCATACTCGAGGACGTTGTTGCCCGACGTAGCAGCGCCGTTGGCATACGGTCCGTTTGCTACAAAGAGGTCGTTGTTGGAGTCGCACGCTAGGCCAGACGGCGGGCCTTGCGGCGAGGCAGCGGTTGTTCCCGTCGTAAAGTGCGGCGGAAGGAAGACTCCGACGCTCCAATTGCCCACGGTGCCGACGGACGCGACGGCGAGGTCGCCGTTCGGACAAAACGCGATGCCCGTCGGTTCGGCCGGGGTGGCGATCGTAGCGATGGCGTTGCCTGTGTAGGGTGCGGCGAAGACTGAGAGCCAGCCATCTCCACCCTGAAGGCAGCACGAGTTCACGACAAACAGATCGAGGCTCGCTGTGGGCGACGCGCTCGCCGTCGGCGTGGCGGTTGGCGAAGGCTTTGCAGTAGGCGACGATTTTGACGTTGGCGACGGCGATGCGGTCGGCGCAGGTGTAGCCGAATTCGTCGGTACGCCCGGGGACGAGCTGCAACCGGCAATCAAGACTGCGAACGCCAGCGAAACGGCGCGCATACCGAGGCAACGGCGATTTAGCATTGCAAAGGACACCCCCAGAGACGCTGCACCACAAAAGCTGCTTCATTGTATCAGCCTTCGCTGAGTAACGACCGATATGGGGGCCGAGCCTGCGCCGGCTCCGAATGGAATGCCGGTGCAAGAGACACCTGTCCCTGCAAGCGCACAGCTGCGACCGTCCACGGTTGCCATCGTCGGTCGTCCGAACGTCGGCAAGAGCGCCCTCTTCAACCGCTTGATCGGTCAGCGCCTCGCAATCGTCGAGGACACGCCCGGCGTGACGCGCGATCGTCTCTATGCGCTGTGCGAGTGGCGCGGTCGCACGTTTAGCATCGTCGATACCGCCGGAATCGATCCCGACGCGGACACTGCGCACGGCGAGGCGTATGCCGACGCAACGCGCCGCCAAGCCGAAGCTGCCGCGCACGAAGCCGACGCAGTGATTTTCGTCGTCGACGCTCAGACCGGGTTGAATCCGCTCGATGACGACGTGGCGCGCATTCTACGAAGCATACGGCGCCGCATCGTACTGGTGGCAAACAAATCCGAATCGCCGAGCGCGCTTGCATCGGTACACGGCGAATTTGCACGCCTTGGATTCGGAGAGCCCGTCGCCGTCTCGGCGATTCATGGCGAGGGTACCGGCGATTTGCTCGACCGCGTCGTTGAATTACTGCCGCCCGAAGCGCCGAATGCGGAGTTCGGTGACGAGCTGGCACTCGCGATCATCGGCCGCCCGAACGTCGGGAAAAGTTCGCTCCTCAACGCGCTGCTGGGCGAAGAACGCGTTATCGTGTCCGACGTGCCGGGAACGACGCGCGATTCGATCGATACGCTGCTGCAATGGCACGATCGCACGGTCCGCCTGATCGATACGGCCGGAGTACGCAAGAAGCCGGAAGCACACGGCGCGATCGAATACTACGCGGCACTGCGCTCGCTTAACGCGATCGCACGATCTGACATCGCCGTGCTCGTTTTCGACTCGATGGTCGGCGTGACGGCACAAGATCGCCGGCTTGCGGGCCTTGCAATCGAAGAGCGCAAAGGTCTGATCATCGTCGGCAACAAGTGGGACCTCGCCCGCGAGCAGCAGGGCGAATTCAGTCAAGGCGAATTGGCCAACGTCATTCACGATTTGATTCCGTTTGCGCGCTTTGCGCCAATTACGTTTCTCTCTGCAAAGACCAAGCGCCGTTTGGGCAGCCTGATGCCCATCGTCACTCGCGTCGCGGAGAATCTCGATCGCCGCATTCCGACCGCGCAGCTCAACGCAACGATCCGCGACGCGGTCCTAGCGCATCCGGCGCCGGCGATCGGCGGAAAGCAGTTCAAGGTCTACTACGCTACCCAGCCGGCGGTGCACCCGCCTGTTTTCGTGTTCTCGTGCAACGACCCCGATCTCGTGCAAAGTTCGTACAAGCGTTTTATCGAAAACACGATTCGGCAACACTACGATTTCGAGGGCGTGCCGCTCGCGCTCGAATTCCGCTCGCGACGTGAAGGTGAGGTCGGCGAGGCATGAACGCTGCAGGGCTTATCGCGCTGACCGTCATCGGAGCGTTCTTGGCGGGCTCGATTCCGTTCGGCTATCTCGTCGGTCGATTCGTCTATCGCACCGACATCCGAACGCAAGGATCGGGCAATATCGGCGCGATGAACGCGCTGCGTACGCTCGGCAAGGGCGGGGCAATTGCCGTCCTGCTACTCGATGCCGCAAAGGGTGTGGTGCCGGTACTGCTCGTGCATTCTCAGCCGCTCGGCAGTGTAGCCGCGGCGTGCGCCGTCCTCGGCCATTGCTTTTCACCCTGGCTTGGCTGGAAAGGTGGCAAGGGCGTGGCGACCGCATTCGGCGCAACGTTCGCGCTCTGTTGGCCCGCGGGATTGGTCGTGGTGGCAGCGTGGATTGTCGGCGCGCTCGTCGTCACACGCTATTCCTCGGTCGGATCGATGCTCGGAAGCGTCATCTCGCCGTTCGCGCTCTTGTTCTTCACGCGCTCGGCAGCTGAAACGCTTTTCGGGGCGTTTATCGCAGTTCTGATCCTTTGGACGCACCGCGCGAACATCGAACGCTTGCGCAGCGGAACCGAAGGCCCGATCAATCTCTTTGCGCGCAAGTCGTAAGAGCAGCGCAACCTCGCAACGCTCTTCCGTTTCTTGACCGTCGCCATGGAATACATCGAGATAAGCGGGACCGCCGTACGCGTCAGCCGGATCGCTTTCGGCACCTGGGCAATCGGCGGCTCGATGTGGGGCGGTACCGACGACGATGCCGCAATCTCCGCGATTCATCGCGCGCTCGACCTCGGTATCACTCTCGTCGATACCGCGCCCGTCTACGGATTCGGCCATTCCGAAGAGGTTGTCGGCAAAGCCCTTTCAGGCGGCAGGCGCGATCGCGCAGTCATTGCAACGAAAGCCGGCTTGGAATGGAATGCAGACGGGATCCGCCGCAACAGTTCTCGGGCGCGCATACTGCAAGAGGTCGAGGACTCGCTGCGCCGCCTGCAGACTGACCGCATCGATATTTATCAAATTCATTGGCCCGATCCGCACGTTCCGTTCGAAGAGACCGGTGCCGTATTGCGAGAGCTCTACGAAAGCGGAAAGATCCGCGCAATCGGCGTTTCAAATTTCTCCCCGGCACAAATGGATGCACTCGCTCGAGTTGCGCCGCTACACACGGATCAGCCCCCGTACAATTTGTTTGAACGCGAGATCGAAGCCGACGTATTGCCGTACACCGGGTCCCATACCATCACGACCCTTACGTATGGGGCGCTTTGTCGCGGACTTCTCAGCGGAAAGATGCAACCGCAGCCCGCGTTCAAGGGCGACGACCTGCGTAACACCGACCCGAAGTTCCAGGAACCGCGATACTCCGAATACCTCGCGGCAGTCAAACGTCTCGACCAATTGGCGCGAGAGCGGTACGGCAAAACCGTCCTGCATGTAGCGATTCGTTGGCTGCTGGATCGGCCCGGCGTCGGCAGTGCGCTTTGGGGCGTGCGGCGCTCCGAACAGCTCGACCCGGTGCCCGAAGTCTTCGACTTTTCTCTGGATGACGCAGCGCTCGCCGATATAGATCGCATCTTAGCAGAGGAACTGCACCATCCGGTGGGACCGGAATTCATGGCCCCGCCGGCCTAGCGCAAAGGTAGCGCCAATGCCGGGCCCGTAAGACCGCGGGTCATGATTTCGTCGAACGATCTCCGGAACGGGGTAACCATCGTCGT
>JASHZC010000125.1 GCA_030042755.1 Vulcanimicrobiota bacterium
CCGCCGCTGCCCAAGTCCACGCGGAGCAGACCGTGCAGCTCGCCCTGCGCGGCTTCGAGCTCGTAGGTGCCCAGCGCCAGCGGTGGGAACGCGAAGTGCCCCTTGGCGTCGGTCGTCGTTTTGAGGGTGAGATTGTTCCCCGATGCGCTGACCGCAACGTGTGCGACCGGCACTCCGCCGCTGGTCACGGTTCCCGAGATAAACGCGCTGGCATTAACCGCGCGTGCCGGTACCGCTGACGCGAAGACGAAGCTTAGAGCGAGCAGTCCCGCAGCTCTAAAGCCGTGCGCGCGGCAAGCCGGAAAGTGACGCGCTTTTGCGCGCGTCGATCGAGCAGGCATAATGAAACCTCGCTAAACGCTAATTGTAGATATTTAGAAGGAGCGGTTAGCGAGGATTGGGCGGCGCCCGCTTGCCGTAAACGTGTGACGAATCGGCAGCGTAACAGACGGTGGCTAAACTAGGCCGTCGCGAGTGCGAAATGCATGCGAGAGGCGTGTTGGCGCAGCGGAGCAGAAAAGAAATCGTGAGAACGATTCGGGCGTGAGCATCGGCAAGCCACGTGCAAACTGCGCGCAGCACGGCGTTGGCCGCCACGCTAAATAGCGCGATCACACCCAGTCCGAATACGGGCACGCCGCTGAACGCGCTTAGAAAGCCGTCGAAGTGGTGCGCGGCGAGCTGCTCTGCGGACTCCATACCGACCAGGAGCAAGCAGGCGGCTAGGCTAGTGAGCGCGATAGCTTGCCAGCCTAGGCGCTCGCGTAAGCTGGCAGCGATAGGAGGCAACGAGCGCGTGTCCAGCCCGACCAGGTGAATGGCGTAGAGAACGAGCGTGGCCAGGCCGGCAGTCAAGCCTGCGAGGCTAAGCGGCACGAGCAGACCATGCACGTGCCGGCCGTAGTCGCCCGGGATCAGCCCGGCGGATTGCACCAACGCAAGTGCTGTATGAGCGGCAAGCGTGACGGCGCAGGTCGCCAAAAGAAGCCCGGCCAGCGCCACCCATCGGCAGAACGTCTGCCTGCTCACCCTACAGAACTTCTCCGCCTTGGGAAAGAACTCCGCCGAAGTTTTACGTCAGCGAAATGCGATCGGGACGAGAAGCTCGTCTTGGTCGCCGGCCGTGTTCCGCGCGATGACGTGCAAGGTATACGGGCGTTTGTAATAGGGCACCATATCGAGAACGTGTTGACGGAAGCGAAAGTCGCCGAAAGCGATGCGCTGAGCAACAAACGAAAAAGACTCGGTGCGAACCTCCAAACTTGCGACGTTCGTCGACGTGATCGCGCGCCCGTACCAGTCCGTACCACTCGGTATGGACGTTTCGTTCATCCATAAGGCCAAAATTTGCGGCGCGGCCCCGGGGGAGGCTAAGCGCGGCGTCGGCCACGGATGCGGAGATTTCACAACCTGTGCGGCGCCCAGCGGCGTGCCGGTCTCTGCTTCGGAGCATGCGGAGACGCCCAACACCATGACAAGAGCCGTCAAACGATACGCGAAATTCATGACCCGGGATTTCCCCCTTAGCTGCTGAACCTTCGCTCGCATGCGAAACCGCCCTGCGCCAAGCGCACTTTACGATTGGTCGATGACCGTCGTCAGCTTGTGGCTCTCGGGCGGCATCATGATCGATGCGTGGCACCACTTTCACTCCACGGTGGAAACGTTCTTCGAGCCGGCGCACGGCCTTCTCTACGCGGGGCTGCTCGCGAGTTACATATTCACGGCGATCGCCGTTTACGTGTATCACCGGCGCGGCTTTCCCTTCGCTCGCTCCCTACCGGTAGGATACGAGCTGACCGTCGCCGGTCTAATCGTAACGCTCATCGGCGGAATCCTCGACATGATCAAGCACACGCTCTTCGGATTCGAGCAGGGCTTCAACGCTCTCACGAGCCCCACGCACCTGCTGATTGGCGCCGGCATGTTCTTGATTATCACCGGGCCGATACGGTCGGCACTCGACCGGCCCGAGCCTCCGCAAACGCTCGCCGGCCAGCTACCAATGGTTCTCGCGTTAGCCTCGATGATGGAATTAATCCATTGGGGAACGCAGTTTGTCTTTCTCCCTGGAGCCGAAAGGATCAATGCTCCGTTGCCGGCTGCGAGTTCCGCTCACGACACGCTTACGCTGATCGCCTTAGGGTATTACAAGCAAGGAACGGGGCTGCTCGCCGTGATCGTGCAGAGTCTATTGCTGGCCGGTTTCGCCCTGTTTGCGCTGCGGCGCATTCGTCTCGCACCGGGCGCGTTGACGCTGCTGCTGGTTGTCGGAAACGTGTTTGTCGCGGCAGCTCATTCAAACGAGGCGGGACAGTTCTGGGCGGTCGTCCTTGCCAGCACGGTTGCAGGGCTCTGCGGGGAGCTTTTTCGACTCGGTCCCTCCGTCGTGAGCGCCAGACGCTGGAACGCCTTTGCCTTCGCCGTCCCGGCCGTGTATTGGGTCACGCTCCTGTACGTCCTCGCCGTCACTATGGGCGGTCTGTGGTGGTCGTGGGATGTGATCTCGGGGTCGGTGCTGTTCGCCGGAATTGCCGGTCTGTTCGTCAACGCCGTCGCTTACAGGGCGAACGCCTAGTGCGTGAGGTGCGAGCCGTCATCACGCTAGCAATCGTGATGCTCGTCGTGTATCTGGGACTCTCCGCCTTCTATGGATACCGAGTCGGTCGCACCATCTATGAGGCGAAGACGCGTAACCCGTATATCGCGATCGCGTCCAGCATGGTCGGTCGCGAAGAAACCGAGCAGTACGCCATTACTCACCTGCAGGTGCCGGAGTTCATCACAAAATCGCCGGCGTTTTGGCTTACCTTACGATTGAGCGAATGAGGCTCTAGCGCTTCATGGCAGCTTGCATCTGCGCCTGTGTCCAGCCCGGATGCTGGATCAGGAGTCCGTGCCCGGCAGAACCCTTGTAGATCCTGTAGACCGCTAGACCCGGGCGCGCGGCATTGAGGCCTTCCTCGAGTGCCTTGTCGTAGGTCCACTGAACAAACAAGTCCTCGTAGCCGTCGAGCAGCAGCACTTTACCGGTAATCGCCAGCGGCGCACAGACTTTGGCGACGGGCCGGTTCGGATTTGACGTGTCGGTCAGGCAGATGCCGCCGTCAGTCTTACTCTGCTCGATCCTTCCCGAGGCCGAGCATTGCAGCGAGGTGAAATCACGCCCGGCTCTTGCGCAGTAGGCGACGTTCCAGTCGTCGGATTGCTTCCGCTGCTGCGCATAAACATGATCGTCTATCCCACGGGTGTTGCTCCAGGGATAGGTCACGAAACTCGCCAGCGCGTTGTCAAGGAAGGGCGTGCAGTTGTTGGCTACGGAACATTGGAGCGTCACGCTGAGCTTGACGGCGCTCTTGGTCACCGTTGCAGTGCAGCCGCTGTTGGTGCCGTTCTCCGTCGGCCCTTGTCCGCGGTAGGGGAAGATCAACTTGCTGGCATCACCCTTGAGCTGCAGCCCCAGCAGACCCTTCGCTTTGGTCGCTGCCGTCAGCAGCGTCAAGAGGCACGGCGCCGAGCCCGAACCGGCGGTACCATTAACGCTTCCCCCACCATGGCTCGACACCAGGAGCACGTTATGGATCCTGCGAGACGGACGCGCAGCAGGCGAGAGGAATGCATACTTGAGGGCGAAGGTCGTTCCCAGCGACCAGCCTACCGGGTCGATGAGATTCGTCGAGATGCCGTATCGCGTCGCAACATCCTGCAGCATCGCATCCACGTCGCGTGCAACACGGTCGCGTGTTACGTTGGCCGCGTACGGGCTACGTCCCACTCCAGGATAGTCGAAAAGCACGAGGCGGTAGTCGTGGCAGAGTGAGACGCTGCCGTCCTCGCTCTTCTTGTAGCCGAACGTGCCGGCGATCTTGGGGCTGTACCGGCTATTGGTGATCATCTGAATGGGCCAACCCGTCATGACCTGTCCGGTGCCGGGAAACATGACCATCACGTCTTTGGTCAGCGCCCCGTCGCCGAGGACCAAGTACTCGAGGGTATCGCCGGTCGCGGGGTCTTTGACGTATTGCATCGCTCCATGCAGCCGCCGAATCTGGGATAGCTGCCGGCACGGAATCGGCGTGACGCGCGCATTTGCGCCGTGGGGCGGGAAGCTGGAGCAGCCGGCAGCCGCAGCCGTCATTGCGGCCGCGATAAACTGGACGCGCGGACTCCAACG
>JASHZC010000126.1 GCA_030042755.1 Vulcanimicrobiota bacterium
CGGCAAGACGCGCCGCGTTCCGCATCAACGCGAGCGCTTCGTCAGATACGTAGATCTGCTCGACGCCGTCGCTCATAGTTGACGGCACGTTGCGCTTCCGGCGGGGCCGCCCCTCTTACCTCAAGAACTCCGCTTCGCATCCATGCTCGCGATCGATGTCGTCACGCTCTTTCCCGAGGTCTTCGCGCCGTTCGTCGGCCTCTCGATCGTTGGCCGCGCCGTCGAAGCCGGAACGATCGGCATCCGTTACCATCATCTACTCGATGCTCTGCAGGGCAGCGAGCGCGCCGATGACCTGCCGTATGGCGGAGGCTCCGGAATGGTCCTGCGTATCGAGCCGGTCGCGCGGGTCCTCGACGCCATCACGACGCAAGCCGGCGCCGGCGAACGGCGCGCGATCGTCGTTCCGACCCCCGCAGGAGGCCCGTTCACGCACGCGGTCGCAGCGAAGCTGGCGCAGCTCGACCGTCTCGTCCTGGTCTGCGGGCATTACGAGGGCATCGACGAGCGCCTGGCCGATCTCTACCCCATCGAGGAATATTCGGTCGGCGACTTCGTGCTTACCGGAGGCGAACTGGCGGCGCTGGCGATGATGGATGCGACGGCTCGTTTGGTTCCCGGCGTCATCGATCCCGAGTCGGCCGCCGACGAGTCGTTCGCGAACGGGCTCCTCGACTACCCGAGCTACACTCGCCCTGCGACCTTTCGGGGTATTGACGTCCCGCAGGTGCTCCTTTCGGGCGATCACGCCAAGATCGCGGCATGGCGGCGCGAGCAATCCCGAGCGCGCACAGCGGCACGACGGCGGGACTTGCTCGAGAAACCCCCGCCGTGATACTATACGGCGGTTGTCGCGCGGCCATCGCCGCGTCTATTCGCTTCTGCCGTATAGAGATTGTGTCATGAACGTCATCGACGTATTGAATAGAGAGCAGCTCAAGGATTCGGTCCCGGAGTTCCGGTCCGGGGATACCGTCAAGGTCTATTCCAAGGTCGTCGAAGGCGGCAAAGAGCGCGTACAGATGTTCGAAGGCGTGGTGACGGTTTGTAAGGGCGGCGGCGCTCGGGCATCGGTGACGGTTCGTCGCGTCGCGCACGGCGTCGGTGTTGAGAAGACGTTCCTCGTGCATAGCCCGCGCGTCGAACGGATCGAAGTCAGCAAACGCGGCATCGTTCGCCGCAGCCGCCTGTATTATCTCAGCGAGAAGGTCGGCAAAGCGGCACGTATCAGAGAGAAGAAAGCGGCCAAATAGGCAGCGCGCGCGGTGCAGCGCCGTCTGCGCTCGTCGCTCTGCGAAGGTGGCTAGAGATTATCATCGCGGTAGCCCTGGTCGGTCTGCTGATGATCGTTTTCGCCGTCCGAACCTACTACATTTCCTCGATCTCGATGATCCCCACGTTGCAAATTGGCGACGTTTTCCTCGCCGAAGGACTCGAATACCGTCTTCATTCGCCGCGCGACGGTGACGTCGCAATCTTCACGCCCCCCATCGCCTCGCCCGGAGGCGAGTTCATCAAACGCGTGATCGGCTCACCGGGTGACACCATTCGCATTTCCGACGGTATTGTCTATCGCAATGGAAAGCCGCTCGCCGAGCCCTACGATAACGAACCCCCGAATTACGATCTGCAGATCCGTCGCTATTCGATCTATGTCGACGGTGTCGCGCTCAATCCGGCTCGCGCCGACATTCCACCTCCCTCGCAGTGGGTGGCCCCCAATCGAATTCCCAAGGGATTTTATTTCGTTTTAGGCGACAATCGGAATTATTCCAATGACTCCCACGTATGGGGCTTTGCCCGGCAAGCTTCGTTCACCGGGCGAGCGTTTGCAATCATCTGGCCGGTGGGCCATTTTTCATTCATTCACTCCTAACCATTCACTCCTAACGTTTAGACGAACGAAAGAACGATGACACCTTACGATCTCCTCGGTCTGGTTGCGATCATCTTGGTCTCGCGCATCGCACTCTCGATCCGCCCGGTCACCGCGGCCTCGAACGGGCGCAGCGTCGCGCTTGCGCGTGAGTACTTAGACCCGTTCATTTATGCGGGGATCGCCGCGTGGCTGCTCATCACGTTCGTCGCGCGCACCTACTATATTCCCTCAGCCTCGATGGTGCCGACGCTGCAGGTGCACGACGTGCTGCTGGTCGACAAGTTCGAATACCGCTTTCATCTGCCGCACGAAGGCGACGTCGTCGTGTTTCCCCCGCCGATTCCTACGCCCGACGATTTCATCAAGCGCATCATCGGACTCCCCGGCGATCGGTTACGCATCACGCACGGCATCGTCTACGTCAACGGCGCCGCGCTGAACGAACCGTACATCGCGCAAAATCCAAGCTACGACTTGGAGATCCGCAATTATGGAATCTACGTCAACGACGGCTTTGGGTGGCACGCTTTGGATCCGTCAGAAGCCAACATTCCGCCGAAATCGATGTGGACGTCGCCGGATACCATTCCTCCAAACTGCTACCTCATGCTCGGCGACAATCGAAATGATTCCGAAGATTCGCACGTTTGGGGATTTGCGCAAAGCGGTGGAACCTTCGCAACCGGTCCACGTGCCGGTGAACGTGCCGGCTTTACCGGACGTGCGTTCCTTATCTTCTGGCCGCCAAGTCAAATGAAAATCCTGAAATAATCGCGAAGACGACCGCGTGGTTCGGCCCGTGCAACTCCGCTCGATTGCGAGCCTCGCGTTGCAGCTTGCGATCCTCTGCGTGCTGATCGCCGCATTTTTCGTCCGCTTACCACAAGTCACGGGACCGTCGATGGCGCCGCACGTGAGCTCCGGCGAGTTCGTGATGATCAATACCCTCGCATATTGGTTCGGGAAGCCTCGTCGCGGCGACGTCGTTGCATTCCAGCACGACGGCATCACGCCGGAGCCCTACATCAAACGAGTCGTCGGTCTTCCCGGCGATCGCATTCGCATCGATCGCGGCACGGTCTACGTGAACGGTGCCGCCTTGTCCGAACCGTACGTGCAGTTTCGCGACGATCGCAGCGTGCCGGAAACGACCGTTCCACCAGACAGCGTGTACGTACTCGGCGACAATCGCGCGGTGAGCGAAGACTCTCGCGTTTTCGGTGCCGTCCCGGATCGCGAATTGATCGGCAAAGCCGTCGCCGGGATATGGCCCCTAGCGTCCATCGGCTCCCTGTGAACAGCAACCTCGACAAAGCCGTCCAGTGGTATCCGGGACACATGGTCCGCGCCATGCGGCGCGTCGCGGAGTATCTCAAACTCATCGACATCGTCGTCGAGGCAATCGATGCGCGCGCGCCACGAAGCGACGCGAACCCGATGCTCGATCGCCTCATCGGCGAACGCGACCGCATCGTAGCGCTCACGCGCAACGATCTCGCAGATCCGGCAACCACAAAACGCTGGATCGCACACTTTGTTGGGAAGGGACGCCAGGCGATCGCCGTCGAGGCGCGCGCGCAGCAGAGCGTCTCGCGCATTCTAGCTGCCTTGACAGCTCGCGCGCGTCAGCGCGCCGGCGTCTCCCGCATCATCGTTGTCGGCGTTCCCAACTCGGGAAAATCGTCGATCATCAACGGCCTGCTGCGACGGAACGCCGCCAAGACCGAAGATCGCGCCGGCGTTACGCGAGCGTTGCAGTGGTTCCGTTTGGCTCCTACGATCGAATTGATGGACACGCCCGGAATTCTCGTGCCGAAGATCGACACCGCGGACGCACAGTGGAAGCTCGCGATGATCGGCGCGGTTCCGCGCGAGCGTTACGATCCCATCGAAGTGAGCGCACACTTCCACCGGTGGCTCGTCGAGCACACCGTCGGGCGTACGAGGGTCCCAGATCTCGCAGGCTTCGCGTCTGCGCGTGGTTTCATACGGCAGGGCGGCGAAGTCGACGAGCACAATGCGGCGCAATCGTACATCAAAGCTTTCAACGACGGGACGTTCGGACGAATGAGTCTCGAATCGCCAGACGATGACGAACAAGCAGCGTAAAGCCAAGAACGCGTACGAGCGCGAGCGCCGCCGCCTTCACCGGCTGCATCGCTTCGAGCAGGCCGCGCGCGAGCAAGGTTTTCGCTTGATTGGCGGGATCGACGAAGTGGGACGCGGGCCGCTTGCGGGACCCGTCGTCGCAGCTTGCGTCGTTACCCTCGAGCCACTGATGCTGCGCGGGCTGAACGATTCCAAAGTCGTGACTCCCGCTCGGCGCTGCGAACTCGCGGCGGAAATTCGCGCGCGCGCGCTCGGCTACGGTATCGGCGTCGCAAGCGTTGCTGAGATCGACCGCATCAACATCTACTGGGCCAGCGTACTCGCGATGGAGCGCGCAATCAGCGCACTAAGCTGCGATCCGCCGGACTATCTCTTCACCGACGCCGTGCGCATCCGTTCGTACACCGGTAAGCAAGAACCGCTGATCAAAGGCGACGCACTGTGCTCCGTCGTTTCCGCGGCGTCGATCGTTGCGAAGGTTTATCGTGACGAACTCTTGACCGAACTCGATCGCGAGGATCCGCGATACGGCTTCGCCGAGCACAAGGGGTACGCGACCCCGGCACACATTGCGGCCCTTCGTCTGCACGGCCCGAGCATTCACCACCGGTCAGGCTTCGTACGCGTGCGCGAGGCCCAACTCGAACTCTTGTTCGCGCCCGACGATCGAGC
>JASHZC010000127.1 GCA_030042755.1 Vulcanimicrobiota bacterium
GCACCATCGAGCTGATCGACGTCTCGAGCGGACAGCTAACCCACAACGTCACCAAGCACGTGGGCGACGGCGACTACGACTGGATGCCCGACGGCAAGAGCTTCGTTTTCGTGCGCACGGCCGGCAAGCAGAAGCCGCAGCTCTACCGCTACACGCTGGCGACCGGCGCGGCCGTCCAGCTGACGCACATCGCACAGGCGGTATCCGCGCCGACGGTCTCGCACGCCGGCGACCGGATCGCACTGACCGTGACCGACACGGATCCGGCCCACGACGCGTACATCGACTTTCAACAGGCCGGCTTCACGCCCAAGAGTGCTGAACAAAAGAGCGACATCCACGTCATCGACCAGCTGTTCTTCGAGACGAACGGACAGGGCTACACCTACCAGGACCATCAGCACATCTGGACGGTCGATGCCGGCGGGGGCCATCCCAAGCAACTGACCTCCGGCAGCTACTCCGAGAACTTCGTGGCTTGGTCGCCCGACGATTCATCAATTCTCTTCAATTCGTTGCGCTACGAAACCGTCGATAGCGGGCCGAGCGACGTCTACTTGATTCCCTCTGCCGGCGGCTCCATGCGAAAGCTCACCTCGGCGCTGCCCGTGAACTTCGCGCTCTTCTTCGGCAGCGACGCAAGCCGCGTCTACTACTTGACCGGCGACGTCAAGGATTCGGCCGAGCTGCCGGCGCTGGTCGAGGCGCGCAGCGACGGCTCCGCCGCGCGCGTCATCACTGCGCGCGACACCACCTCATGGGGCGATTCGCTCTTAGCCGACATGAAGGAAGGCGGCGGCTTTTGCGCAGCGCCGCTGCCGGCCGGGAATCAGGCCGTGCTCAACGTCGACGGCCCCGGCTACTCAAACCTGCGGACGCTCGATCTTGTCAACGGGAACTTCCGCAACCTCACGCCGCAGGCGGGCGAAGCCTGGTCATGTTCGGTCACGCGTGATGGTACACGGGTGGCGTATCTGTATAGCGACTTCACGCATCCTGCCGACGTCTACGTCACGAGCTTAAGCGGCGGCACGCCGCGCCGGCTTACGCAAGTCAACGACGCATATCTCGCGTCGGTAACGCTCTCGACGCCGCAGGAGTTTACGGTCCAGGATCCGGCCGGCCGAACCGTGCAAGCCTGGTTCATGCCGGCGATCGGCGCTCCGGGTACAAAGCATGCCACGCTGCTCGACATCCATGGCGGTCCTGAGACACAGTTCGGCGACACGTTCTTCGACGAGTTTCAGCTCTATACGTCCTTGGGCTACAACGTCGTCTTTTCAGATCCGGCGGGGAGCACCGGACACGGCTATGCCTTCGAAGAGGCGCTCGAAGGTAACTACGGCGAGGCGATGTTTGCCGACGTGCAAGCGGTCATGGATGTCGCGGTACGCCGTCCGGACGTTGACGCGTCGCGGTTAGCCGTTTTGGGCGGCTCGTATGGCGGATACGCCACCCTATGGGTGATCTCGCACACCGATCGCTACAAAACTGCCGTCGCCGAGCGGGCGGTCAGCAACCTTGAGAGCGAGAATTTGGCGGCCGATTTTGCCGGAAAAAACGGGCTCGGCGGCGGCGACTACACCTGGGGAACTCCCTGGGATCCGGCCAGCACCGACTATGCCAAATTTTCTCCCCTGACGTACGTCGCCGACGTGCACACGCCGCTCCTGATTCTGCACGCCGAAAACGACACACGGGCGCCGATCGATCAGACGCTGCAAGAGTTCACGTCGCTGAAAATTCTTGGCCGAACGGTCGAATACGTCGCCGTACCTAACGAAGACCACGACCTTTCCCGTACCGGTTCGCCGATCCATCGGGTCGAGCGGCTGCACCTGATCGTCGCCTGGCTTACGAAGTACCTCGGCCAATGAGGCGCTCGCCTACGCACCGGTACAAGCGCCTCAAGCAGGTTCCTTCCGGAGTAGAGGGAGTAAGAAGGAAGCGATGGTGCGAGCTCTCTGCGCGGTAGCTGCCGCGTTCGTTGCAACGGCTCCCGCGCTCGCGGCGACGCCCACGCCGCCGCCGACGATTTACCACGTCATTACGCGGCCGCTCTGTAGCGAACTCCATCAGCACATTGCGCCGGCTATCGGCATGATGCTGCAGAACGATGCAACGATCAAGAAGAGTCCCGAGCTTTTCAGCCAGTTCAACAGTTCGGCGCTCTACGGACAGGATGCGGGGACCGCTGGTATCAGCAGCAACGGTACGCAAGGCGGAGGGGCAACCGCGGGCGACGCCGCCGCGGGCACACTGAACTCCTCGCAGAACATCGCGCTGCTCGGAATGGAGAATCTCATCCGGCCGATCGCCAACAACATCATCGCGATCCAAACGTTGCTGGACACGCCGGCGCTGCTACAGGGTACGGGCCAACCCGACGACGACAAGCAGCTGCAGGCAATTCGCGAGCAACTGCTCAAAGCGCTGGCGACTCAAAACGCATCGCTTGACATTATCAGCGGCTTCGTCGACACGCAGCAGATGGCGGATCTACAGCATGCCGGCGAGGAGTACATCAGCAACATCGCCCAACCCGACGTCAAAACGGGGGGCGGAACCCCCGCGCCGGACCCGCTGACGACCAATCCCAACTATGCCGGTCTTCCGCCCAACCCCTACGACATCGATTTGGCGAACATCCCGGGGCTTACGCTCGGGTACAATCCCGTGACGCGCCTGCTTGACGCGTTACATTGGACGATGGGTCAGACTGCGGATCGCGAGAACGAGGCCGCCAAAGCCGTCATGGCGAGCGCAGCCATCTGCCGCAACGTTCCACTCGCCTCACCGTCACCCGCACCCTAGCCCGCCTAACGCCGCGCCGAGCGCAGAGCGCGATGAACGCTACGCGAACCCCTCGGGCAAAGCCGCCAACTTGATGGTCACGACCGCGCCGCCATCCTCACCGTTGGCGAGGTGCAGGCTTCCGCGGTTGGCTTCGACGATCGTGCGAGCGATCGCGAGGCCCAATCCGGTCCCGCCGCGCGGATGCGCGGAGTCTCCGCGCCAGAAGCGTTCCGTCGCGTGCGTAAGCGCTTCCGTTGTGAAGCCCGGACCGTCATCGGCAACTTGCAGCGAAACGGCCTCGTCGTCACGGGTCGCGCGTAGCCTCAACACCCCGTCGTTGCGGCCGTAAGCAATCGCATTATGCACGATTGCAAGCAGCGCGCGCTCGAGCGTGTCGAGGTTACCTTGGGCCAGGCCGGCATCGGTGGCCTCGACGCGAACCTCGATCCCACGCGTTGCAGCGGCCGGCCGCACGCGCTCGCCTAGGCGTCGCATCAGTTCGCCGGCATCGACCGGCTGTTGCTGGCGCGCATCGACTTCGGCGCGAGCGGCAGCCAACAGCTCATCGACCAGCTCTTCCAGTCGGACCGCCTCGCGCGCGATCGAGGTCAGCGCATCCCGATACTCGACATTGGTGCGTTGGCGGCGCAACGCGAGGTCGGTTTCTGAGCGAAGCACGGCGAGGGGAGCGCGCAGCTCGTGCGACGCATCGGCGACGAAACGCCGCTCGCGTCCAAAGGCTGCTTGCAGACGATCGAGCATCCGGTCGAAGGAGGCGCAGAGCCGCCCGAGCTCGTCGTTGCCGTCGGCGTTCAGGCGCCCGGAGAGGTCGCGGCCCTCGATGCGTTCGGCTAGCGACGCGATTCGCGCCAGTGGCGCCAGGACCCGCCCTGCGACTCGGCGCGAAATCATCGCGCCAAGCGCGATCAAAAGCGCGCCAATGCCGATCGAGACCAGCGCTGCATCACGATCGAAATCGCCGATCCATACGTCGGATTGCCAGACGGTAACCGAGCCATAGATGTGGCCGCCCCGCGCGACCGGGATGCTGATCGTGCGCAACCCACGCGATCGCGCAGACGGGGGGAACGCGTCGCCGGCGAGCTGTCGACCGTCGAGGTCGTAGACCGCAAAAGGGATTTCCGCGTGGAGTGCCGCTAGGGATCGGAGATCGCCGGTGTCGACGGTGACGCGTCCCCGGTGCACATCAACCGTTGTCGCGATGGTCTGCGCGGCCGACTTGAGACGCGCCTCGAGGCCCGACCGAAGGGCGCGATCGACGGCGGCGATCGAGAGGGTCGCGAAAAGCGCGACCGTCGCTGCGATGATGGCCACCACAGTGACCGTGAAGCGCCCTCGAACGCTCATTGGTTTGCTTTAGTTCCCTAAGCGGTAGCCGAGACCACGCAGCGTGTGCAGCAGCTGCGGCTCGCCGGCGGCGCTCAGCTTCTGGCGCAAGCGCCGCGCGTAAACGTCGAGCACGTTGGAAACGCGGTCGCTCTCGCGATCCCAGAGACGGTCCTCTAGCGCCCGGCGCGTCACCACGCGGCCGGCATTGCGCATTACCGTTTCCAGGAAGAGCGCCTCTTTGGCAGTGAGCAGCAGGTCGCGCTCGCCGCGATGGGCTTGACGCGTCGCCGAATTGAAGACCAAGTCGCCGAATTCCAAAACGGCATCGGTCCAGTTCGGCGGACGGCGCGCCAGTGATCGAAGCCGTGCCTCGAGCTCGTCGAACGCAAAAGGCTTGCGCAGGTAATCGTCGGCGCCGGCATCGAGTCCGGTCACGACGTCACTCGACGAGTCGCGGGCGGTGAGTATGAGTACCGGAACCCGATCGCCACACGCCCGCAAGCGGCGCAGAATCGAAAGACCGCCTTCGCCCGGGAGGTTGAGGTCGAGCACGATTGCGTCGTAGGACGCACCCGCCAGATACTCACGACACTCACGGCCATCTGCAAGCGCATCGACCACATGACCGTCTTCGCTCAACCCGCGCCTCAGTAGCGCGCGCAGAGGCTCATCGTCCTCGATAACGAGAATTCGCATCCATCCGGTTGTGCGGAAAGGTCACGAGTTCCACTTCAAGCGTTGCACCCAGTCGCCTTTGGCATCAGCCCAAACGACCCAAATATCGCCGGTCCGCTCGTCGATCCCGACCGTGTGAATTCCGGGATGCCCGGTATCGATCCGGCCCACGACCTGCGGCGCGACGCCGTTGCGCACGGCGATGACGGTTACGATGCCGCGTCCGGCGCATACGACGAGGTCGCCTTTCGAGCCGGTGTTGCATTGATCGATGTGCGGCTGTACCTGCACGTCGCCGACGTGCGCGCCGTCGGGGGTGTAGGCCGAGAGAACACCGTTTTCGCCACCGACGATGACCTGATTCGCTGCCCGCGAGAAAACGAGCGGATGATTGTCCTGCAGTTGCGGCGTCTTCACGACCTTGACGACCCTGAGCGTCGTCGGATCGACAATGGCGAAGCCGCCGCCATTGGCGAGATTCTGATAGAGGAAGCCGGTCTCGGGATCGACGTCGGGCGACTCGAGATCGTTGGCCGGCATGGCAATCGTTCCGATCATTTTCATGGTCGCGCCATCGATCACGTAGACCGAATCGCCACCGGCTTGATCGGCATAGATGCGCCGGCGAACCGGATCGTACGCGATCGCGTCGATGTTGCCGGGAACGTCTGCGCTCGCGAGTACCTTCATCGCCACCGGATCGACCTTCGAAAGCGTATCGTCGGTTCCGTCTCCGGTAAAGACGTCGCCGGTCGATGGATCGACTTTGACGCCGTGCATCGGCCCGACGTCGACCTGTCCCTCGACGCGCCCGCTCCTCGCATCGACGATCAGCAGCCGGTTACTTTTCGAATGGGCGGCATAGACGCGATGATTGAGCTCGTCGACGGTCACGTAGTCGAATCCGCTGAAGATCGGAACCGGCTGCGGGGATGCGGCAGTAGCGATCGGCATGGTTCTTTCTCAGTCTCCCGGTCCAGGAGGTTGCTGTACGCGCGCCATGGACCCGGCCACCGGCGCGATCGGCGGCCTTGCAAAGGAACGAACAGTTCGGGTCCCGTTCGGCAGCATCTTCTTCTGGGTTAGGATGGGCAGCTGAGATTAATAGTACCTTAGCGCCGGCTTAAGGCTGCCCGGCTATCGTGGGTCATACGCATCACTATGCTTCGAAGAGGTGAAAGGTGCAATTCGAGCTCGACGCTCCCGCCAACGACATCATCGCCATGAATCTTACGATCGCGGCGGTCGATCGGTGGCTGGAGAATTCGCCGGAGAATCAGAGCGGCCAAGCGGTCGGGAATGAGATTGGCGCAATGTACCGGGCGATTCACACGGTCGTCGACGAAGTCTCTCCCGAACAGCCCGACGACGAAGACGACGAAGACGAAGAAGACGACGACGAGACACTGGTCGGGGTCGTCGGCGGCCGCGCCGGATAACGAGCGTGCTCGATGCGCTGGCGCAGCAGGCGCGCCAGCGCGTCGGGTTCGGCCAAGAACGCATCGTGGCCGTGCTCGCTATCCAGTTCGAGATAGCGCGCATCGAGGTTTCGCTCGGCAAAGCGCTCGGCGGCGGCACGAACGTCTTCGGGCCGGAAGAGCCAGTCGCTTGTAATTCCGACGAAGGTCAACTCGGGCCCGACCGACGACGGACGCAAATGCTCGCGGCGCACGTCGAACGAGTCCATCGCGTGCGTCAAGGTCGCATAGCTGGCGGCATCCATGCGCGCTTCGAAGATATCCGCTTGGTAGTCGAGATAACCCTCGACGTCGAAGTACGGCTTGCCGCGCCGGTCGGCGCGCCGGTCGTGGCGCCGGCGTAAGAGCGGGTCGCTCTTGTAAGTGAGCATCGCGAGCTTGCGCGCTAGGCGCAAGCCGCGCACCGGATCGAGTTCGAGCGCCTCGCGTTGAACGGCATTGAGCGCGATGCCCATCGCGCTGTGATGGTCGTGCGCGCCGATCATGACGGCATGCGCCACACGTCCGGGCGCATCGAGCGCCCATTGCAGCGCCTGCATGCCGCCGAGCGACCCGCCGACGACGCAGTCGAGCCGTTCGATGCCCAGCCGATCGAGCGCGCGCATCTGCGCGCGCACGAGGTCGCGCACGGTGACGCGCGGGAAACGCTTGCCGTACCGGGCGCCGTCGGGCGCGATCGAGGTGGGGCCGGTCGAGCCGTAGCATCCGCCCAGCGTGTTGATGCCGATGACCGTCCACTCGCGAGCGTCGAAGAGCCCACCCTCGCCGACGATCGCCGGCCACCACTCGGCGATGCGGCTGGAACCGGTGAGCGCGTGTGCAACGAGGACCCTTCGGCCCTCGCGTCTAGATCCGTAGATCGTCACGCGCTGCTCGACGGCCGGAAGGCATTCTCCCGAATCGAGCGTTAACGCACCGAGCGCAACCGTCTCTTCGAACACGTCTGCGTCAAGACCGCGGCATCGTTCCAAAGCGGATAGCCGGGGAGCTCGGGGCTGCGATCCAACTCACCAAAGAATGGCGCGACGTCGATCGCCGGCTCGAGAAGTCCGATCCGTCCGCGCGGCGCGAGCTCGCCGCGTTCGCGAATCGCGCGCAGCACCGTCACCACGTCGCCGAGGACGGCGGAGCCCGTCGCAGCGCCGCCGGCGCCGGCGCCGCGCAACGCCAGCGTGCCGGCATCGCGCGCGACGACGTGTACGACGTTTTCGCTGCCCGCAGTCTGCGCGAACTCGTGATCGTGCGCGACGAGGACCGGGCCGACTTCCGCCATTAGGCCTTCGGCGGTCTTGATGGTTGCCGCGACGAGGCGGATGCGCAATCCCAGCAATCGTGCCCGTGCGATTTCGCCCTGCGTCACCTGCGCGATGCCCTTCTTGCGAACGCGCGGCGAGATGACGGCCAGGCCGAAGGCCAACTGTGCGATTAATGCCAACTTGTGCGCGGCGTCGATGCCTTCGACGTCGTTCGACGGATCGGACTCGGCGTAACCTTGACGTTGCGCCTCGGTCAGCGCCTCGGCGTAGCTCGTCCCCTGCTCCATCGCCGAAAGGATCGACGTGCACGTTCCGTTGATCACGCCCGCCACCGCGTAGATCTCGTCGCCCGCGAGCGCCTCGCCCAGCGTGCGCACGACGGGAATCGCGCCCGCGACCGCACCTTCGAAGCGCAGCATCGCGCGTCGCGACGCCGCCAAGGCTTGCAGACGGGGTCCCTGCGTGGCGAGCAGGTCCTTATTGGCGGTGATGACGTGTCGCCCGCGTTCGAGCGCGCGTTCGACGAGGTCGGCGGCGTCGGCAGTTCCGCCGATCAGCTCGATCACGAGATCGACGTGTTCGTCGTCGATGAGGGCGCGTGCGTCGCGCGTGAACAGCCCCGCATCAATTGAATCGGGGCGGCTCTTGTGCGGATCGCGGATTGCAACCGCGCGCAGCTCGTAGCGAACGCCGCTTCGGCGCTCGATGGTATCGCGTTGCCGTTGCAGCGCCTCGGCGACGCTCGCGCCGACGGTTCCACAACCGAGCAATCCGACTCCAACGGTCAGCTTCAACGTTCCCGGCCTCCTGGTGAGATGGGAAAGCGAGGAAAGTACGAACGATAGCACGCGCGCCCATACGCGTCAAGCAATGACGGTCGCGTCGCCCTCCAACGCAGCGGCGATGGCGCGCGGCTTTGCGCCTGCGATATAGGCCGCCTTCGCGCCGCGCGCGACCGCACTCGACGCGGCGAGCAGCTTTGGCTTCATCTTTTCACCGCAAGCTGGGCTCCCGGCGAAGCGCGCCGCCTCCTCCGGCGTGAAGCGATCGATTCCCGAGCGCGGATCGGCGGCGTCGCGGAGGACGCGCGGTACGTTGGTGAGCGCCACGAAGGCGTCGGCGGCCAACGCTGCCGCGATCGCACCGGCGGCGAGGTCGGCATTAACGTTGTAGGCTTGCATGCCGCCGGGCTCCACCGCCAGCGGGGCAACGACCGGCAGGAAGCCTCCGTTTAAAAGCGTCTCGATCAGCCGTACGTCGACGGTCTCGACGCGGCCGACGTACCCGAGATCGGCCCCGTTGGGTCCGCGTTCGCGCTGCGCGAGCAAGACCGGTCCATCCTGACCACTGATCCCGGCCGCCGGGACGCCCAGTGCCACGCACGCACGGACGAGCCGCTTGTTGAGCGTGCCGCAGAGCACCGCCTCCGTCACGCCCAGCGTCGCGGCGTCGGTAACGCGCAAGCCCTCCAGGCGCCGCGTCGGGATAGCTCGCTGGGCCAGCTCGGCGTCGATTTCCGGGCCGCCCCCGTGCACGAGCACCGCGCGCACTCCGCCCTTCCAAAGCTGCGCGAGCTCGGCGAGCACCGGGTCCGGCTCGCCCTCGCGAGGCATGGCATTGCCCCCGTACTTCAGGACGAGCATACGTCAGATGGCCGACAGGCTTGCATATTCATTCACCATGTGCATAAATATACAGAAGATGTATCTGGTCGCACCAGCCCCCGCGCGTCAGGCCGGCCTCTTGGGGCGGCACTTCCTGAAGGTCAGCGACTTTTCTTCCGCCGAGCTCTCCGCCGTGCTGCGTTTGGCGCGCTTTCTCAAGGCGCGCCCGAGCGCGGAGCAGCGCGCG
>JASHZC010000128.1 GCA_030042755.1 Vulcanimicrobiota bacterium
GCAAACGCTCCGAGCATATACATCGCGCCGTGCGCAAAATTGATGATGCGCAACATGCCAAAAATCACCGACAGCCCAAGCGCGAGCAGGGCGTAAAACGCCCCGCTCACCAGGCCATTGAAGAACTGAGCCGCGATGTAGTCGAGGCTCATACGGCTACCAGGTCTTCTGACACATCGATTGCGATACCGGACGGAAGGCCTGATTCGCGGGGATCGTCTCGACGATCTTCATCCACGCGTGAGGCTCTTTGACCTCGGACTTCGGCAGCACGTCCATGACGTAGAGGTCGTGAACGACGCGATGGTCGCGTTCGCGCCACTCGCCGTGGTGTGCGTAGAAGTCGTCGAACTTGCGGCCGTCGAGATAGGCGACGATCTTGTCGGCGTCGGTCGATCCGACGGCCTTGACCGCTTTGAGCCACTGCATCGTTGCCGAATAGTCAGCTGCTTGGATCGAGGTCGGGCGCAGTCCATTGTCTTGCGCCGCGAAGCGGTCGGCGAATGCGCGCGAGGCGCTATCCATGTTCCAATACCACGAATCCGTGATGCGCGAACCTGCGAAGACGTCGGGCAATGCATCGACGTCGGAAAGGAAGAGCAGACCGACGACGATCTTCATCTGCTTGTCCAATCCGAATTCTTTCGCAGCTTTCATGCTATTGACGGTGTCGGCACCGGCGTTGAGCAACGCGAGCACCTGCGGATTCGCGTTCTTCGCCGCTAGCATGTAGGACGAAAAATCGGTCGTACCAAGCGGCATGCTATCGGCGTGAACGAACTTTCCGCCATACGGTGCGATCGCGTCGGTGAAATCGGTGAGCATCGACTTGCCGAACACGTAGTCGGGCACGATGCCGTACCATGTCTTGTACCCGGCGCGGGCGACCGACGCGCCCGTACCGTGCGCGAGAGCGTAGGTATCGTACGCGTAGTGATAGGTGTACTTATTGCAGTCGACGCCCGTCAACGCCGTGCTCCCGGCACCGGTTACGATCGCGAGCTTGTGAACGTCTTTCGCAACGCTCGCGACGGCGATCGCTGCCGCCGAGTTGGTCATGTCGAGCGCAAGTTCCGCGCCCGAACCGAACTCCTCGCGCGCCTTCGCTTCGGCCACCGTTGCGGAGTTTTGATGATCGGCCCCCTCGACGACGATCGGACGCCCGAGAACTTTGCCGCCAAAATCGGCAACCGCCATCTTGGTCGCGATGACCGCGCCCTGACCGGACAGCGCGGAGTAAACACCGCTCATGTCGGTGATTACGGCAATTTTTATCGGCCCCGTGTCGGCAGCCGGCGCCGGCGTTGCCGGCAGCAATAGATTTGCGAGCATTGCGCCCGCGCAGAGAAACGGGATCAGACGTGCGATACGCATAACCTATGGCCTCCCCGTAACAGTAGTAGTGCGTTTTGTTGACGATGAGAGCCGCCTAACGGCTCCCGCGAGACCTCCCGGAACGAAAAGCACGAGCAAGATGAACAGGACGCCGAGAACGAAGAGCGGCTGGGAAAGCGGTACGCGCAAAATGGGCGGCAACGTTTGCAGGCCACTCGCGCTGGAAAGCACCACGAGACGAAAATCGAGGTATTCGTAGAGCATTCCTCCGAGCACCGCACCCCAGAGTGTCCCTACTCCGCCAAGCACGACCATGACCAGCAGCGCCAGCGTAAAATTCGCGGTTGTGATTTCGCTCGTTGCGCCGCCTTCGATAAAGACGTAGACGATGCCCGCCAGAGATGCGAGCACCGACGAGCAGACGAATGCGCCCAGCTTGAACAGATAGGTATTGAGCCCGACGGTTGCGGCGCGCCGCTCGTTCTCACGGATCGCCTGCCATACGCGTCCTGCGCGCGACTCGACAAGCAACCGCGCGACCGCGTAGGTAAAGATGAGCAAAAGCAGCGCAAGCCAATACAAATTGCGCGAGTTTGCGACGCCGGCGAAGATCGACGGCAACGCTTCGGTGGAGAGCGGCAAGCCTTCCTCGCCCCCGGTGAGTCCGAACGGGTTCTGCAGCACGAGGATCGACCCGGCCTGCGCGAACGCTAGCGTTACCATGGCGAACGCGATGTCGTGCGTACGCAAACAAATCGCGCCGATGATCGCCGGAACGACGACGCTGATCAGCACGACAAAGAGCAGCGCCGGCAAGAGTCCCCAATGCCAACGCTCGAGCGCGATCGCCGTCACGTAGACGCCCAGTGCAAAGTACAGCGCGTGGCCGAACGAGAGCAGTCCCGTGTAGCCGAAAAGCAAATCGTACGAGAGCGCAAGCGCGCCGAAGACGAAGCAGACCGCGAGCAGCGACAACGAGCCCGGCGAGCTCAGGGGCTCACCGAAGAGCGGTGGCAGCGGAATGCCGATCCAAGGCACCGCAACGAGCACGACGACGAGCGCAACAAGCAGTAAGGTACGGACGCGATTCATACCGTCTGAACTCCGCGCGGGCGAACCAAGAGCGCCAGCGCGAGCAAGAGCACCACCGAAAAATCGCCAACCCCCGGCGCCGCATAGAAATTGAGAAATTGCTGCACCAGCGCCACGACTGCAGCTGCGACCGCGCAGCCAGTAATCGAACCAAGGCGCCCGACGACAACGACGATGAACGCGAAGATCAGCATCGAGGTTCCGCGCTGCGGATCGATGTACCCAAAATACGTCCCCGCCAAATAGCCGGCCAGCCCTGCTGCAGCGCCCCCAATCGTGAAGACGATCGTAAACGCGCGTCGCACGTTGATGCCGAGTGCCTCCACCATCGCGCGGTTCTCGACTCCCGCGCGTACGACGAGTCCGTACCGCGTTTTGCGCAACAGCACGAGCAGCAGGCCAAGAACGACCAGCGCTACCGCAATCAACAACAGGCGCGTGTTCGGAATCGACGCGCCGGCGATCGTGGTGTTTGCAGACATCCAGACGGGAAGAACTAACTGCTTCGGATCCCCGCCGTAGATCGCTTCGATCAACGCAACCCCTGCTAACGCCGCACCGACGGTCACGAGCACCTGTCCGATCGGACGCGCGTACAGCGGCCGAATGAGTACGACCTCGAGCAAAAACGCAGCAATAGCGCCTGCGAACACCGATGCGAGCAACCCGATGCTCCAGGCACGTGCAGGATCCGCCGCCGGAACGGTGCTCGCCATCGACCATCCTACATAGCCGGCAATGGTAAATAGCGCACCGTGCGCGAAGTTTAGAACGCGCATCAGGCCCCAGATAAGCGAGAGGCCCGAGGCGACCAGAAAATAGAGCCCGCCTAAACCGAGGCCGGTCACGACGAGCAGTACGATCGTGCTCATGCGCTACCACCTCGACCGGCCGTTAATCCCAAATGTTGCTGCGCGAGTTCCGGATCTTCGATCAATTCGCGCACCGTCCCACGGTATCCGACGTTTCCCTGATCGAGGACGATCGCATCGCGCGCTAAGATGTGGGCGACGCGAAGATTCTGTTCGACCAGCAAGATGGTGACGAGTTCCGATGCGCGTTGTAACGCATCTACTACGCTGCGAACGACCAGCGGCGCGAGTCCTTTGGTCGGTTCGTCGATCAGCAAGATGCGGTTGCCCTTGTTCAGCAGCGCGCGCGCAATCGAAACCATTTGTTGCTGACCGCCCGAAAGCGTCCCGGCTCGTTGCGACGCACGCTGCAAGAGCTCGGGAAAGAGATCGTAGACGACGTCGTACTGCAGTTCTTGCCCAGGGCGTTCGGCGAGGCGCAGATTCTCTTCAACCGTGAGTTCGGAGAACACGTCACGATCCTCAGGTACATAACCGATGCCGCAGCGCACGATGCGATCGGTGCGCATGCGGTCGATCGCGAGGCCGTCGAACTGGATCGATCCGGTATGCGGTAACATGCCGAGGATACCGCGCAGCGTCGTCGTCTTACCCGCACCGTTGCGGCCGAGCAGCGCAGTAACGCCGCCCTCTTGGACGTCGAAGCTCACGCCGTGGAGCACGTGCGATTCGCCGATCCACACTTCCAGATTGCGCAGATCGAGCAACGCGCTCACAGCGGATCTCCGAGATACGCCGACTGCACGATCTCATTGGCTATGATTCGCTGCGGTGTATCGACGGCCAGCAACGCGCCGTGATGCATGACCGCCATTCGGTCGGCCAGCCCTTCGATCAAGTCCAGACGATGCTCGACCATGACCACCGTCGACCCGCGGTCGCGGTGTATACGCCGCAGCAACGAAACAATCTCGGGCACGTCTTCTACCGCCATTCCCGCCGTCGGCTCGTCGAGCAGTACGACGCGTGCATCGGTCGCGATCAGAATGGCGAGATCGAGTTTTCGTTTTTCGCCGTGCGAGAGCGACGATGCAATCGCCGAGGATCGCGCGCCCAGGCCAACGTCGTCGAGCGCCAATCGCGCCCGCGCGATTGCCTCCGCATCCGCATCGGCAGGGCGCCAAAAGGCTCCGGAACCGCCAAGATGGGCTCGAACGGCAATGCGCACGTTTTCGAGTACGTCGAGTGCGCCGAAGATGCTCGACGTCTGAAACGTGCGTCCTAATCCCAGGTGTGCGCGCGCGTAGACGGGCATCGACGTAACGTCGCGATCTCGCATGAAAACGGCCCCGGCGGTTGGGCGCATGACCCCCGAGAGCACGTTGATGAGCGTCGTCTTCCCCGCGCCGTTTGGCCCGATTACAACGAGAAACTCGCCCTCCACCACAGAGAGCGAGACCTCGTCGACGATCGGGACCGAACCGATTCGCAGCGTGAGCCGATCGGTTCGAATCGCGGGGGCGGCGTCCAAGGCACCCTGTAGATCGTACGTTTCGTTACTGGAAGGGACGCACCGGCGGCGCAACGGTCCCTGGAGAGAGCGTCCGCACGACAACCGGGTGAATTCCACTTCCCGTGCCCTCGAGCCGTACGATGAACATTGGTTGGAGCATCGCATGATCCGCAGCGCGTACCTGCATCGGCCCCTTCGGACCGATGAACCTCCAGCCTTCGAGCGAAGAAATCATCTTCCCGACGTCATCGCCGCCGCCCGCGGCAACTGCGTGGACGATCATCTGCGCCGCGGTGAATCCGTCGTTGTCGAAAATCTCGGGCACTTTGCCTTGCTTCTTCAATGCTTCGATGAGAAAACGATTGGCGGCGCTATCCGAACCTTCGGCCAAGTAGTGCGAGAGAAAGAAAATCCTCGACGCCTGTGCGCCGAAGAACGGAAACGACGCGCGTTGATCGAGTCCGGTAACAACCTTCGTTGCGTTAACCGCACCACTGTCTTCTAGGCTCTTGAATACGGCGGCACCGGTCGTACCGGCCCACGCGACAAAAAGCAAATCGGGCTTTGCATCGATCACTTTTTGCGCAAACGGCGTGAAGTCGTTCGCGGAAAGAGGCACGAGCAATCCGTCGACCGTTGCGCCTTCAGCGCCGAGAACCGCTCGCGCGGCCGCTACGTTGGCTTGACCGAACGCCGAGTCTTGCGCGAAGACGAGCACGTGCTTATTGCGCAGGTTGGTACCGAGAACGGTGCCGACCGAGAGTACGTCCTGATAGGTTTGGCGTCCCGATCGAAACGTATTGCGATTCGCGCCGGTTATGGCGTCGACCGCAGCCGGTCCCGAAATGTAGAGAATGTTGTTCTCTTTAGCGAGCGGAGCGAGTTGGAGCGCGATGCCCGACCACACCGTGCCGGCGATGATCTTGTCGCCTTGGCCGATGAGATCTTTCATCGTCGCTACTGCCTTAGCGGGATCGCCGGCGTCGTCGTACGTGCTAGCGACGATCTTCTGCCCGTTCACCATTCCGGTCCCATGCGTCGCGTAGTCGAGCCCGATCTTGAAACCTTCGAGATATTCGTTTCCATAAAGACCGAGCAAGCCGCTCGTCGACGTGATCAGACCGACGTTGACGGTCGAAGGCGCGGCGGCACCGCTCGCGCATGTGAGTGATGCGGCGAAGGCGCAGCATGCTGCGGCCCGCGCGATGCGTTGAAGCGTCATGCACTCAGTATCGCACCGTCACGGCTGCATGGTTACACCCAAAAGGACATACTTTAACCGGATAAGAAACCGCCCGCACTGCGGTCTTATGATACGAGTCACGCGTGGGACACATTCCCGCATCCGCTTAGCCGCGGACGAGCTCGCTCATCTGGAACGCGAAGTCGCCAAGTTGGTCTCCTTCCTCGATCGCGAGGCTGTCTTGCGCGAAGCGACGCGGCTCCTCACGTCAGATTTTGGCTTCGATTGCGCTTGGCTTGCGGAGCACCTGGATGGTGACTCCGTCGTCATCCGCCACGAAAGCGGGATGCTCTCGACGGCGTTTCACGATGTCGTCCTGCGGCGCGGGTGGGGACTCGGTGGCAAAGTATTTGCGCTCGGCAAGGTGGAGTGGGTCGACGAATACCTCTCCTCGCCCACGATTACGCATCACTACGACGATAAGATTCGAGCCGAGAAGCTGCATCGTATCATCGGCGCGCCGATCAACGTGGGCGGCGAGCTCGTGGGCATCGTGCTCGGCGGAGCGCGCGACGGCGCTACGTTCGGACCGCGCGCTGCAACGATCGTTGAAACGGTTGCCGAACGGACCGCACAGGCGCTCTACGTCGCCGAACAAGCGCAGCTCAAAGCGACCCAGGCGATTCAAGAGGAGCGCCAGCGCATGGCACTCGATTTACACGACAGCGTGGGCGCAATGTTGTTTGCGATCACCGCCGGCGTTCGCAGCGTCGTCGAATCCACCTCAGATGCAACACTACACTCGCGTTTGAGCACGATCGAAGATCAGGCGCGCGAAGCCGCTACGACATTGCGCGAGTCGCTTCGCGCGCTGCAGTCGCCAGTCGAGCAACTGGCCCTTGGGTCCGCGCTGCAGGCGGCAATCGGCGCCTTCGAATTGCGAAGCGCGGTCAATGCGCGGTTAGTGATGCTCGACGTACTGCCGCCACTTGGCGACCGTGCTATTCGCACGCTCATCGCCGCCGCGAAAGAGGGACTGCTCAACGTCGAAAAGCACGCCGGCGCGACCGACGTCGTCGTCACGCTGGGTTGCTCGGGCGACGGTATTGCAATGGCGATCACCGACAACGGCAGCGGAATCGATGAAGAGGCGGCTGACGAAGCTCGGCGCGAGCCCGATCGCGGGTTTGGACTCGCTGCGATCGAGAAGGCGCTTGGCGAAGTGGGCGGTTGGCTGCAGGTATCGCACAACCCCGAAGGCGGAACGACATTCCGCGCTTGGGTACGCGCGTGAGCGGCGCAATCCGCGTCTTCGTCGTCGACGACCATCCGGTCGTTCGCGACGGCGTTGCGCTCTTGGCCAACACGTCGCGCAAGATCGACGTGGTCGGTTACGCTTCGACGGGCAAATCCGCTCTCGAGCACGTGCGAGACATGCAGCCGCACGTGATCTTGCTCGATCTGCGACTCCCCGATATGCTTGCGCCCGAGCTCATCGATGCATTCAATCGCATCGTTCCGCAAGCACGCGTCGTTGTTTTCACCGCGTATCCGGAGCACCCGGCCGTTCGCGCTGCGCTCGACGCAGGCGCATTTGGCGTCGTGCCCAAAGACGCGGCGCGCACCGATCTCGTTGCGGTCATCACCGGTGCGGCACGAGGCGAAGATTCACCCGCGTCGCATCAGCCGGCGCAACGAACGCACGCGCTTGTCGGCCGGCGCGAATACGACGTGCTGAGGCGCGTAGCGATCGGCGAAACGAATCAGGAAATTGCCGACGCGATGTGCCTCAGTCCAAATACGGTGAAAGCATACCTGCGCAATCTCATGCAAAAATTGGACGCGCGAAATCGCGTTGAAGCGATATCGCGCGCCCGTGAAGTAGGGTTGCTTTAGAGGCGCCCCATTTAATCCAGGTCGTCGACCTGAACTAAATCTGGGCGCCTCCATGCGCTAGCCTTCGTTACATTATGGCTTGAAGCTATATGTCAGTTTCGCGATCATGACGCTGAACCGAACATTGTCAGGCGGCGGCACGGTATCGCTGCAAGTGCATTCTTTCCAATTGGTGTTCAGTAGAGCGAAAGTGAGGTCCGGACGAAGAACCTTTACGGCGCCAAACTCAACGACGTTGTACAACTCCGGTGTGGACTCGGCACGGAAGAGCACGGTTTGCCGCTGGTAGTCGATGAATGGAATGATTCCCCAGTAGTTCCGAATCGGGACATTCATCGTGATGCCGTACGGGTAGATCGTCTGCGTGCCGACATACGCGGGCAGGCCGTTGAGCGAGGCAGTCGGGTTGGTTGACGGTCGCGGAATGTACTGCGCGTCGGCGTTGATCGTCAAGAGCGGACCCGTGAACGGTGACACCGGTCCTACGGTATATTTGAACCCAATTCCATAACCGGTCATGTTGATGTTGCTTGGGTTGGATTCACTGACGCCAGTTACGGGATTCGGGCAAAAGGCCTGATTCAAACACGAACCCGCAACGTACGAGCGCTGATGCGACAGGTAGTACACGCTTCCGTTGAGTCCGTGTCCGAACCCGTAGTTAAAGCTGATCGTATCGATGCGGTCCGTGATGTCACCACTAAGGTAGCTGGTGCCTGGTGCGAGTGTCAGAATACGGCCGAGGCTGAAGTTGAAGTTCGCGTGTGAATACGCGAGCGACATCTTCTTATTGAACTGGTACGCAGCGCCGAAGTCCAAGCGCACGTCGTTGGTCGTGCGCGGAACGAGCGGCGAGTTGAGCGGTATGGTCCCCAGCGGCGGACGGGCCGTGGCATCGCTGCCGCTATTCAAGAACCATATTGGGGCAACGGTGATCGTTATCGGGCTGCTACTCCCGTCAGCGCGAGCGCCCGCGGTGGTCAGTATGATTGACCACGCAAGTGCTAAGCACGCCATTGCGATCGTTATTTGACGTTTCATCAAATATAAGTCTCCTTGAATGGAGCGCATTATAATGCGCAACGTTATCATACCTTAACGAAGGCGCAAATCACCCAAAGTGATGTTTTTTACTGCATATGCCATCCGTGGCTGACCACGATTGACTGCCCCGTTAATGCGTTGCTGGGGAATGAAGCCAGAAACAACGCGGTTTGCGCGACATCCTGCGTCGTCGTGAACTCGCCGTCTACGGTCTCTTTCAGCATGACGTTCTTGACCACGTCGCTTTCAGAAATGCCGAGTATGTGCGCTTGCTCGGGGATCTGTCGCTCGACGAGCGCAGTGCGCACAAATCCGGGGCAGATGACGTTTGA
>JASHZC010000011.1 GCA_030042755.1 Vulcanimicrobiota bacterium
CGTGCGTGAAACGCGAAGTTACAAGATCAAGCTTCCGTCGCTACAGGAACCTTCACGACGATCGGTGGTCCGCCGGGCACGCCCGGGTAAACGATTTCGTTGTAACCACCACCCTTGATGATGCGAAAATCGGGTGTGATTCCCGTCTGCGTGCCGTTCCCATTGCCGTCTTGTTTGACCTGAACGTTCAGTTCCGATAGGCGAGACGTGAGTGCTTCGAGCGATGGCTCACTTCCCTGACTGAAAGCGAAGGCCGACAGATTAGCGATGATTTGACCGGCAATCGCGGCGACGTCTTCGGATGTTTCCGGTGGATCGCCACCATGGATTTTCAGCCACAGTCCAATCACCGACGTCGCTTCTAGCTCTCGAGTTAACATGGGGTTCACTGGTCCTTTCAAGGAGACATCGGCTCTAAGGATTACCGTACGCCCGCTGTCACATTCGCACTATGGGCCAATGGATGTGTTGTAAGCGAAGAGAATGCATGCGCTTGGCGCACGGCGCGGTAGGACAAAAGAACTAGCTAGCCCTAGCATGCTTGTTCGCGTCGGGAGCGAATTACGTCACTCATGCGGGTGTTTGCTATTGCCGCTTTGGCGGCGCTCTTGTATGCGGCCGCACCGTTCGCGTGCTTGGCCGACACGTACGATCCAACGAGCCTGACGGCGGCGCAAATTTTCAACAAATGTGCTGCCGCGTTCGGAACACGCCAGCCCGGAAACTACCAGAAGGTCGAGCAGACGCACACCGGCGGCGTCGATTGGACAAGCACGACGTTGACGGATGGCGAGAACTACGTCACCAGGGTGGACGGCGGAGGCTTTACGACAGCCGAGGGCATCTACCAAAAGCAGTCGTGGACTCAAGATGAAAACGGCATCGTACTGCTTCGTAACGATTTCCACGACAAGGAAGATCCCAACGAACTGGCCTTCGAACACCCCGACGATCCAAAGTACAACGTCCACGTGCTCGGCATCACGCAAGACGCTCCGCGGCAATACGTCGTGGAATTGAATCCGCCGGGCGGATACGACGAGTATCTGTATTACGATGCAACGTCGTTTCTGCTCGTTCGTGACGTGAGCTTTACGCGCGATCGCTACCGTCACGTTACGGATTACAGCGACTATCGTAAGGTCTACGGAGAGACGATGGCGTTCCGCACCCATTCATACGACGGACGTCCGGAGAACGATACGGTCACCACGATCAACTCCTATCAAAAGTTCGACACGCCGCTCGATCTCGCGATCCCATCCTCGAAGCCGATCGTTTCGTACGCCGGAAGCACGCCGGTCGACTTGCCCGTGCGGTTTACGCAAGAAAACGGCATCGTGATTCGCGCGGTCATCGATGGCAAGGGATTCGATTTCGTTTTGGACAGCGGCGCTTCCGGGCTGATGATCGATCCAAGCGTTGCGCGCGAACTCGGGTTGACGCCGTTTGGGAAAAGTTCGGAAACCGTCGGTGGCGGCGATATAGACATGGGAAAAGTGCGAATTCCCCACATGTCGATCGGACCGCTTTCGCTCGATAACGTCGTCTTTACGACCGGGCCGATGGACAGTCGCGCGGAAGGCGCTCGAGTGGTTGGTCTCATGGGCTTCGATCTGCTTGCAAGCGGCGTCTTTGGCATCGACTTCAAGACGCAGAAAGTGACCTACTATCCTCCAGGCAGTTTCGATCCCAAAATGCAAGGGCTAATCCCGCTAGCGCTCGATCTGGACGATTCGGTTCCTCGCACCGCAGTCGTCGTCGAAGGCGTGCTCGGACACTTCCTGGTCGATACCGGATCGTTCCAACTGCTCGTCTACAAGGATTTTTCGAAAAGGCTTCCTTCGGTCACGACCTTGGCCGACGGAGCGGATATCACTACGGTCGGCGGAACGATGCCGACGAGCATCGTGGGCCTGAACGATCTCATTTTCGGCCGTGTACGATACCGCACTGTTCAGGCGATCTTGCCGAGCATCTCGACGTTCGACCAGCAGTCCTACGACGGAATTATCGGACGCGACGTTCTTGCGGGCTATCAAAGTTTCTTCGACTACGCTGACGGGACGCTATTCGTTAAGCCGAACTTCTAGCGTTATAATAGGGCATGTCGTTATCGCGCAGGCAGTTGCTGTCGGGCTCGTTGGCGCTTGTCACGACTGCGGCCGTGCCCGCGGCCGAAGATTGGCGTTTTCTCGGCCTTACGAAGGCGGTATGGGTCTGGGATACAACGCCGGATGATTGGCCCGGATTGGAAGCCTTTTGCCGAGCTCAGCGCATACACTACTTGGCGCTATCGCTCTCGCAAGAGTTGCGAACGGCGCTCATCGGCGGCGATGCCAGAGTGCTTCGAGGTCTGGCCGGTTTACGAAACGGCGGAACGGCCGTGCAAGCATTGTCGGGTGAGCAAGACTGGATTACGCGCCGTCAGACGTCGCTCCCACGATCTCTGTCCGAGATTCTGGAGATACAGCAGCGACAGTCTGCGTTTAACGGGTTACATCTCGACATCGAGCCGCAACTGCTTGCGCAGTGGAAGAACGGCGACCGCAGCGGCGTGGGGAAGGCCTATGTCGATCTTCTCACTCGAATTCGCAGTGCGACGAGCGGCCAACGACTCGAGGTTACGGTTCATCCGAACTACGCCGGAGTGCAGCTCGACGGACAATCCCTGTTGCAGCGGGTCGTACAGATTGTCGACGGCGTCTCCTTGATGGCCTATCGCGACAAGCCGAGCGATGCGGTTCGCTATGCCGGCGAGGCGATCTCGACGTTCAAGGAAACGGGTTGCTCCTGGCGGTTCGGTGTATTGGTCAATGCGAGCCGCGAGGCGGGCGTTACGTATTTCGGCACGAGTGCTGCCGATTTCCGAAATGACATGGTTGTGCTCGATAGTTCGCTGCGACAGCTCGGAACGAACGGCTTCGCCGGCTTGATTTTTGAAGACTATCGCGGGCTTCGTCAGATCCTCGCCGCCTAGCGTGTCAGGGATGCGGAGACGGCGGGGGCGGAATGTTCGGGCACTGATCGTTCAGTCTCGTTCGGCCGGCGCTCGTCGTATGCGCGATGATGTATTGGATTGCGGGTGGTTCGCTCGAGATCTGTGGGTCCGGTGGAAACTGAAAGAGCATTGGAGCGCTCGATGCGGGATTGAACGGATCGTCGTTCTCGCTCTTGAATCGCCACGTCCAATCGAGTGGAATGCGTTCTGAGTTTCCATCCGCGTAATACACCGTGGCGACGATGTTGCTGCGCTCGTAGTATCCGCTTTGCTGATCGTACGTCGCTTGTCCGGACGCTTCGAAGTCGACAGCGCCGCATAGGGCAGAGCCGTTTCCGTTGCCTGCTGTACCATTTCCGTTGCCGCTGCCGCCCGCTTGTGACACGCTGCCTGCGCCTTGATCGCTTTGCGCGCCGGAGCCCTGTCCGCCGGTCGGCGTCGACGCGTCGGGTGTGGCGTGCACGGCGTGCGGCGGTGTCGGACGCTTCGCACCGGCATGCTTGATCGTTTCAATGCGAGCGTGAGTGCCAGGCGGCACGATTGCTTTCGCTACGATCTTTGGGCGCGGTGCCGGCGTCGGGGGCGGTGGCGTCGGCGGGTGCACGATGCGAACGAGTGCAACGTGCGCCACGCGGACTTCGGGTTTCTCGTTCGGCGGTTGAGTCGGAATCAGCGCGACCACGATTTCGTGTAACGCGATCGAACATGCACATGCAAGCGCGAGACGGCGCAGGTCTACAGATGTCACTTCTTGGATGGGTCGTACGACGAAGAGGCTCGTTGCGACCTCTCTCGAAAGCACGTCCTCCGTGAAAACGCAAGAATTGATCCGAGCGATCCCCGATTTTCCTTTGCCCGGGATTCTGTTCCGCGACATTACGCCGTTGCTGAAAGACAAGACGGGCTTCAAGGAGGCGATTGACCTTTTCGTCGATCGTTTCAAGGGGCGGAACATCAACTACGTCGTCGGCGTCGAGGCGCGCGGCTATATGCTCGGGGCTCCACTTGCGTACGCGATCGGCGCTGGATTCATCCCCGTGCGCAAGCCTGGGAAGCTGCCCTACAGCAAACTGTCCGAATCGTATGCCCTCGAGTACGGCACGAATTCCCTCGAAATTCACGCCGACGCCCTCGGAGACGGCGATCACGTCGTCGTCGTCGACGACTTGCTTGCAAC
>JASHZC010000129.1 GCA_030042755.1 Vulcanimicrobiota bacterium
CCGAGGTACTGCCACAGCAACTGCGGATGCCCATGCGCATCGAGCGGAATCGGATGCCAGGTGTGCATCCCAAGGGCGAGATTCGCATACGAAAGCGCAAAGATGAGAATCGTCAGAATGAGCGCAATCGACGTGCGAGGGATGATCGACGCGGGTCGCTGCGTCTCTTCCGCGGCTTGCGAGATCGACTCCAGCCCGACGAACGAAACGATCGCAAGTGACGTCCCCTTCATCAAGTCGAACGGAGACGGCCACGAGTGCTGCATCGTGTGAATCAGCAACTGCGGGCTAAAAGCGAAGAAAAAGCCGAGTGAGAGAATCGCCGTCTCGCTCACGACGTCGAGCGCGCTCACGAATCCGTTGAATGCGGTGGATTCGCGAACGCCAATGATGTTCAGGATGCACAGCCCGACGATCAGCGATATCACCACGATGAAGTGCGACCATGGGTGCGTGGACGACGCAATTTGTGGAAGCAGCGCGCTGAGGTAGTCGACGCAGCTCCACGAAAAGAGCGCGATGTCGATCGTGAAGTCGAGCAGAACGGCCCAGCCGGCAACAAAGCCGAAGATGTCGCCCAAACCGCGCAACACGAAGTATTGGCCGCCGCCGGCGACCGGATAGGTAGACGCGAGTTCCGTGTAGGCAAGTCCAATGCAAACGTAGACCATGCCGGCAAACAGAAAGGCGACGTTCGAAGCGCCGGCAGCTGCTCCCAGAACCAGTCCGAGGCCGACGAAGATGTCTGCGCCGACGTCGGAATAGCCCCAGGAGAACGAACCCCAGGGCGTGACGCTACGACGGAGCTCGGGTTTGCGGTCGTTGCTCATCCGTACGAGTTAGAAAATGATCCCGATGGCTGTACGCTCGAGAGCGTTGATCATGTATTCAGTGTGGGCGTATTGTTCGTGCAGGCCATATTCGTGAAAGATGCGCAGCGATTCGTTGAGGCGGTTGACGCTGTCGCGCAGTTCGTTGCGATCGCGCCGGCCATCGGTGGCCTTTTGCAGGATCATCGTTGCGTATTTCAGAGCGGTCTTGGCGTACTCGACTTCGTTATTTATTGCGGAGAGCTCGTGCATGGCGGCAAGGTACGCGTCGCGCGCGTCGTCGTATTCGCGCCGGCGCGTCGCGATCATACCCTTGAGCACGTTCTCCAGCGCGTCGCTGCGGTTGCGCGAACTCGCCAGCGCGCGGTCGAGTGCTTGTCGCAGCGTCGGATCGGTCGTCTTGGTGCCTTGCGACGGCGAAAACGTCTTCAGCGGCTTGGCGTCGGGAACCGGTGCGACCGGCGAAGGCACGGAGACCGGTCCGAGGAGCCCTTGCACTTTGGTCATAAATTCGGTTGCCGATTGATAGCGGCGGCCCGGATCTTTTTCGATCGCGCGCATGATGACGCGTTCGAGCGAATCGGGAATGTTGCGATTGATTTCGCGCGGCGGCGTCGGAAGATCGTGCACGTGTGAATACATCGTCGCGACGATGTCGTCGCGATCGTTTCGAAACGGCAACGTGCCGGTGAAAATTTCGTACATCACGATGCCGACCGAATACAGATCGCTCCGCACGTCGGCAGGTTTGCTCAAGAATCGCTCGGGTGCGAGGTAGGAAATCGTGCCGACAATCTGACCGGTGCGAGTCGTTTGCGTCACTTCGCTCGCGCGGCGCGCAAGACCGAAGTCGGTCAACTTGGTGTGCTTGCCGTCCTCGACGATCATGATGTTCGACGGCTTGATGTCGCGGTGAATGATGCCTTGCGAGTTTGCATATTCCAGCGCGCCGAGCACTTCGTACACATAACCGAGGGCTTGCTTGTATCCAAGTTCGCCGCCCTCGAGTGCCGAGAGCGTTTTTCCGCGCACCAGCTCCATCACGATGTACGAAATGCCGTTGTCTTCGCCGGCGTCGTACACCGCGACGATGTTCGGATGGTTGAGCCGCGCCATCGCGCGCGCCTCCATCAAGAGGCGGGCGTTCGTCTCATCGGAGCGCTCAACCAGCACTTTCACCGCAACGTCCCGATGCAGCGTTTTGTCCAGACCGCGGTACGTATCGGCGGTTCCGCCGCGACCGATCAGCTCGGCGATCTCATAACGGCCGCCGAGGGTCCGTCCTTGGAGTGAATCCACTAGCCCGTACTATCCATGGGTCAGAAGGCGTTTCGATGGAGGGCCATGCGATTACCGTCTATCGTGACGATATCGAAACGAATCCGCGCCTCCGGAGCGACGATTTGAGCGTAATCGGCCGCGATCGCGCGGATCGTCCGCCGTTTCCGGCGGTCAACCGCCGCGATCGCCGGCCCGAAGGCTCCGCCTTCCCGGCGCTTCACCTCGACGAAGACCAGCGTGTGTGCGTCCATACATACAATATCGATCTCGCCGCCCGGCGCGCGCAGGTTGCGCGCAACAATTCGGTATCCGTACTGCTGCTCGAGGAATCGGACGGCCAGATCCTCACCTCGCCGCCCCTTCCGGCTCGTATTGGTAGATTTCACCATCCACATCTGCTCGATCGTCGGGCGCGAACAAGAGTTCGAGTTGGGCCTCGCGCACGCGTACGAAGCCTGACCGGTGGTGAATGCTCGGGCCGTGCAGACGAAGGGCCGCAATGTGTGCCGGGGTCGCGTACCCCTTGTGCTCGGCAAAGCCGTATCGCGGATCCTCGCGATCGAGTTCGGTCAAGAGTTCGTCACGATAAACCTTCGCAACGATCGACGCCGCGGAAACGACGGAGCACAGCGCGTCGCCTTTGATCAGCGGTTCTTGCTTACCGGTGTACGAACGGATGCGCACGGCGTCGGTGAAGAGATAGTCCGGCGGATCGCAGCTTAGCGCGCTGATTGCGCGCTCCATCGCGAGTACGCTGGCCCAGTAGATGTTGATACGGTCGATCTCGGCAACGCTTGCGACGCCGATACCGTAGCCGAGCGCGCGCGCGCGAATCTCCGCCGCGAGTTCGCAGCGCCGAGCGGGAGTCACGACTTTGGAGTCGTTCAGCCCG
>JASHZC010000130.1 GCA_030042755.1 Vulcanimicrobiota bacterium
CTGGTTGACCCCTACCACGGCGAAGCCGACATCCGCGCTCGACGCATCGACATCCTTACGCCGGAAACGTTCGAGGAAGACCCGCTGCGGATATTGCGCGCGGCGCAGTTTGCAGCGCGGTTCGGCTACGAGCCAACGCCGAAGACGATCGCGGCCATGAGGGCAGCCGCGCCGTTGGTACGCACGGTGGCGCCCGAACGGATTCACGACGAGTTGCACAAGCTCTTCACGCTCGCGCCGCGTCCCTCGGTCGGGCTTCGGCTTCTCACCGAGACCGGGGTCTTGGCGCAGTTCTGGCCGGAGTTGCTCGAGGGCATTGGAGTCGAGCAGAACGAGTGGCACGCCTACGACGTTTGGGCGCACAATCTCGCGACGCTCGACGCGACACCGCCCGGGGACGCGGCTCTTCGCCTGGCTGCTTTACTACACGATATAGGCAAGCCACGAACGAAAGAAGGGCCGCATTTCTACCGCCACGAGCACGTCGGCGCCGATATGGCGCGAGAAATGCTCCAACGGCTACGTTTCTCGAACG
Source organism: Vulcanimicrobiota bacterium (assembly GCA_030042755.1). The sequence continues at coordinate 536 of JASHZC010000130.1, forward strand.
AAACGGTAGCGACCGTGGAACAACTCGTTCGTCAGCACATGTACTCGCAGGATCCTCATCTCACCGATGCAGGCGTGCGGCGCTTTATTCGCCGCATTGGTCCGCCGCTGTTGGAGCGCCAATTTGCGCTACGTCATGCGGACATTTCCGGTTCGGGTTTACCCAAACGCGACGACTCCAACGAGCGTTTCGAGGCGCGCGTGTGGGAAGAAGTACGCCGGAAGCCTGCGTTTTCGGTCACGGATCTTGCGATCGACGGTGACGACGTGATCGCGGCGATGGTGCGAGAAGGTCTTGCACCGCCGAATTTTCGCGGTGATTCGCGCGTCGGCGCAACGCTGCAATGGCTCTTCGAGCAGGTTACGGACGAGCCCGAGCGTAACGAGCGCCAAACCCTCCTCACACTCCTGGACGACTATCTCGCCGTCCTCGATAGAGTCATCGGTTGAGTCGGATTATCGCCCTCGTAAATCAAAAAGGCGGCGTCGGTAAAAGCACGACGGCCGTCAACCTCGGTGCTGCGCTTGCCGTTGAAGGCCGGCGCGTACTTGTCGTGGATTGCGATCCACAAGGAAACACCACGACGGGTTTCGGCATTGAAAAAATGCCGTTGCAGCAAGACGTCTACGACGTGCTCATGCAAGAAGCAAGCATCGACGACGTTGCAGTGCCGACCGAGCTCGACTCGCTCACGCTCGTGCCGGCGACGATCAATCTCGCCGGCGCCGAGATCGAGTTGGTCTCCGCGCTTTCGCGCGAAACGCGCTTGCGCCAAGCCCTCGCACCGGTCGCTTCACGCTACGATTTCGTGCTGATCGATTGTCCGCCGTCGCTCGGTTTACTGACGATCAACGCCCTGACGGCTGCCGAAGAAGCAATCATCCCGGTGCAAGCGGAGTACTACGCACTCGAAGGGCTCTCGCAACTTACGTCGGTCGTCAATCGCGTGCGCGAAGCGCTGAACCCAACGCTGCATATCAGCGGCGTACTGGTCACGATGTTCGACGGACGCACGCGCCTCGCGTTGGAAGTGCTCGACGAGTTAGAGCGGTTCTTCCCGGAGCAAATGTTCAAGACGCAAATTCCGCGGAACATTCGCCTCTCGGAAGCCCCGTCGTTCGGAAAACCCGTGATCCTCTTCGACGTGAAGAGCCGCGGGGCACAAGCGTACACTGCGCTCGCCAAAGAGTTGCTCGAAACGCGCGTTCACGCATGAGCCAACCCAAACGCGGCCTCGGCAGAGGTCTTGGCGCGTTGCTCGGCACGGCCCCGGTACCGACGTCGCCGGCCGCCCAAGAAACGCTGCGCGACATTCCCGTGGCGCGCATCACGCCCAATCCGTTTCAACCGCGAAGCAACTTCGATCCCGCGGCGATGGACGATCTGAAGGCATCGATCGCGGAGTATGGCATTCTCGTGCCGATCATCGTGCGCCAACGGGGAGAGAACTTCGAACTCGTCGCCGGCGAACGCCGTTGGCGAGCATGCGCAGCGTTGCAGCGGCCGACGATCCCCGCCATCGTGCGCGAATCCGACGACCGCGATTCGCTTGAGGTTGCGATCGTCGAAAATCTGCAACGCGAGAACCTCAACCCGGTCGAAGAGGCCGTGGGTTTTTCGAGCTTGATGGACGAGTATGGGTTCACGCAGGAAGATTTGGCGCAACGGCTCGGCCGGAGCCGGCCCGCGATTGCAAACGCCCTGCGATTGCTCGCGCTTCCGGATGCGATCAAAGCGATGTTGGTCGACGGCCGCCTGAGTGCAGGTCACGGCCGCGCCTTGCTCGCCGCGCCGGCGAACGATCGCATTCGCTTCGCCGAACGCGCGGTGAAGGATGGGCTCTCCGTGCGTGCGCTGGAGAAACTGACCGGTGCGGTAAAGCCGCAGCCGCCAGGCCGTGCGCGCGAACTCTCGCCGGACGAACACGAGTTCGAGTCGCGTTTGCGCGAACGGTACGGCACGCACGTTGCGCTCGTGCGCGGCGGAAAGGGCGGCAAAATCGAGTTCCGCTTCGCAAACGAGGACGAGCTGCTGCGGCTTTCGGACCTCTTGCTCGAATCATGATTCCGTTCACGCGCATCATGACGGTCGTGATGTTCGCGGCAATCTGCTTCGTCTTGATCGTTCCGCTTGCGATCCAACACCGCCAGCCCGCGCTCGCGATCGGTATCCCGATACTCTTCCT
>JASHZC010000131.1 GCA_030042755.1 Vulcanimicrobiota bacterium
GGTGCAGAAAGCGCCGCGCGCAAGAGCTTGTCGGCGGGAGGTCGGTGAGCGGCGGCGCCGGTCAGGAGCGCCGCAAGCAGGAGGACTGCGCTAGTGCTCCGCGCCATCCGCGGCCACGTCACTCGCTCCGCTAGAAGCAAGCCACTGTTGATCCGACGCGGACTGGCCGGTGTAGAGCGTTGACGGCACAACGGTGCCTTCGCCAAACGGCACCGTGCTCGTGAGCGCGGCATGATCGTCGAGATAGTAGGCGGCGTCGATGATCGTGGTTGCGCCATGCCGCAGCGTCACACCATGCCCCAAGAAGGCCGCAATCGCAAACGCCGCGGCGACCGGAATCACCATGACTGGGCGCAATAGCGCGCGCACGCGTTGGTCCCACGAAGGACCGGGGACCGATTCGATCGCGTTACGGATACGCTCGCTCATGCCGAGCGGGAAATCGCGTTCGCTCGCGACGGCGTAGTCGCGCAGCAATTCGCTGATGCGCGCTTGCGCGCCGTAATCCGACCGGCATTGCGCGCAGTCTTCCAGGTGCAGCAGCAATGCGGCATCGGCGCCGGGAGCGAGCTCTCCGTGCAGGTAGTCGACGATCTGTTCTTCGGTTGGATGCTGGTTCATGATGGTTCCGGCAGCGACTCGATGACACGGCGCAGTTGGTGCCTCGCGCGGTGCAGTCGCGAACGCACCGTGCCGATCGAGCAGCCGACAATTTCGGCGATTTCTTGGTAGCTGTATTCCTCGATGTCCGCGAGGATCAACACTTGCCGCTGCTCGAGTGAGAGGGCGGCCAGCGCTTTGGACATCCGTTCGCTGAGCTGCCGGTCCACCAACTCTTCGATGGGCTCAACGGCCAGTGGCCGTGTGCCCGCGAAAGCCTGCGGGGCATTATCCTCGGGGATCTCTTCCTGATAACGTCCTTTCCGGCGCCGAAGTTCATCCCTGTGAAGGTTCGTAACGATGCGGTAGATCCACGAGAGGAACGAAGTGCCCGGTTGGAAGCTTCGCCAGGCTCGATAGACCCGGATGAAGGCCTCCTGGGTTAGGTCGCGGGCGTCGGCCTCGTTCCGGGTCAGGCGCAGCGCGTAGTTGTAGGTCGCCTTGCCGTATTCGGAAACGGCGCGCTCGAGGAAGGCAGCCTGCTCCGGGGTCGGCGGTTCAAACGGCTTGCGGGGAGCGGCCATGAGCGGGCTCTACGCAGCCCGGCTCCAGATGACCCGCCCGATGAGCCACAAGCTCACCGCCACGACGACGAGGATCAGTAGGAAGAGAACGATCTCCAGGAAGACGATTCCGGCGAATTGGCTGCCTCCACAAAATGCGACGACGCTCGCAATCAGCGAGAGCTTTAGGCGCTCGAACGGATTACTTGCCATGCCCGCGACACTGCGGGCTTCTGCAACCACGGCACGCGGGTCCCAGCTTGCGGTGTTGACGACGTATGCGACCTTTCCGGTCGGGGCGACGACGACGAGCTTGTCGCTGTGGATGTAATCATCGTCGTCACTCTGCAATGATGAAATGCCGAATGCGTTGAGAACTCGCTCGGTTGTCGACCCGGTCCCCACCAAAAGCGTCCAAACTTTCGGCTCCCTCTGGTAATTCTTTCCGTAAGCGCGAAGGACGGCGGGCGAGTCGTAGGGAGGATCGAGTGAGATCTCTACGAGGGCGAAATGTGCGGGATCGAGCTCGTGCTGAATTTGCGAGTATTTCGAACTGATGGCGATGCAAACGTCAGTATCGGGACAGCGTGTGAAAATGAATGAGATCAGCGCGGTCTTGCCGCGGAAAGCATTCCGCAATTGTACTGGGTTGCCGTCTTGATCGATAAGCGTCGCCCGCGGCAGCAGCGTTCCCGCATCGACGGGCTCGACGTCGCCTTGATTGGGAAGACCGGCAACGAAAGCGGCGGCTGGCACCGCATCGCGTAGCGTCCACGGCCGCGTCGATCGATCGAGAAATGCATCGACGCCGGTTCCCGGTCGCAAGGACACGTGCGGCTCAAGCTGATAGCGTCGGGTTTCGATCGGTACCGTTCGCGTGATCGGCGAGTTACGCACGACGACCTGGCGATTACCGAGCGGCTCAAGGACGACACCGTGGAACGGTAACAACGTTGCGAGCAAAAGCGAGAAGATCATCGCAGCAACAAACCGATGTCAAACGTATAGTCGCTCATCGAATCCGTGTCGTTATGGATAACGCGTTCATCGCCATTCCGATCGATTAAGTACGTGAACGCGCTGTGCTGCTCGTCGTAGTCATCGCCCTTACCCGGAACTTTTTTCGCCCAGACGTAATATTCTTGCATGACTCGGTCGATTTGAGCACGCGTTCCGGTCAGGCCGATCATCTTCGCTCCGCTAAAGCGTTGCTCGTAGGCGTGCATCACGGCGGGCGTGTCGCGCTCCGGATCGATCGTGACAAAAGCGATCTCAGCTTGCCCGCCCTTCGGTCCCAACTTGCGGATAACCGCGCTCAGTTTCGCGAGCGTGTCGCGACACGTGTCATCGCAGTGCGTAAAGCCAAAGAACAGGGCTACAACCCTCCCGTGCTGTGCCGAAAGGGTCCATGGGGCTCCGCTATCGCTGGTGAGCATGAAATCAGGCGCTGGAACGGGGCGCAGCGCAGTCCCGGTAAAGTGTTGCGTCGCAGCCTGTGCGCAGCCGCCGACGAGCGCGCAAGCAAGTCCCACTGCCAAAGCGGCTCGCATGTGGTCTCGTTAGCCCCCGGGATGCATCAACGACGCGATCATGAAGAAAACGCCGAGCACGATAATCACGGCCGAGAGCGAGAACGTGATCGCATTGCCGAGCACGGTGTTTCGTCTGTCCCCGATCACGCGCTTGTCGTTTACGAGCACCAAGAGGAAGCCGAGTACGATCGGCAGGACGAATCCGTTGAACGCCTCGACGTCGACCGTTATTTGCACCAGCGGCAAATTCGGGA
>JASHZC010000132.1 GCA_030042755.1 Vulcanimicrobiota bacterium
AAGAGGCGCGAACCCGGGCCGACTACGTTATCGAAAACGACGGAAACCTCGAGCATTTGCGCGAGCAGACCCGAGCCGTGTATGATGCGCTAACGAGACTATAACGCTTTGCATTACCAATGGATGGGCGCGCACCATCGCATCCGCGACGGTCAGGAAGGCGTTGAATTCGCCGTGTGGGCTCCGAGCGCAAGCGCTGCCTGCGTGGTTGGCGATTTCAACGGCTGGCGCATCGGCGCGGACTCGATGTACGTCGAGCACGCGACGGGAATCTGGCGCACGTTCGTGCCCGGCGTGCCCTACGGTTCGCGGTACAAGTTCGCTATCCGATCGGAGAAAGAGCAGTGGTTGCCGCTCAAATCCGATCCGTACGCGTTTGCGTGCGAATTGCGCCCTGACACTGCATCGGTGGTAACGCGCCTGCCGTCGTCGACGAGCGACGCATGGGCCAACACGCGCGGCAGCATCCAACACCGCCGCGCGCCGATCGCGATCTACGAAGTGCATCTCGGCTCATGGCAGCGCGTCCCGGAGGAGAACGATCGATTCTTGACCTACGACGAACTCGCCGACCGCCTGCTGCCGTACGTTAAAGACATGGGATTTACGCACATCGAGCTGATGCCCGTTTCGGAGCACCCGTTCGACGGTTCGTGGGGATATCAGCCGATCGGACTCTACGCGCCCACATCGCGTTTTGGTACGCCGCAGCAGTTCCGCAATCTCGTGGATCGCGCGCACGCAATGGGATTGGGTGTCATCCTCGACTGGGTCGCCGGTCATTTTCCGAGCGACGAGCACGGCCTCTCTCTCTTCGACGGAACGCATCTGTACGAGCACGCCGATCCGAAGCAAGGTTGGCACCCGGATTGGAATACGTGCGTCTTCAATTTTGGCCGGGTCGAAGTCGCGGACTACCTGATCCAAAATGCGCTGTTTTGGTTCGAGGAATACGACGTCGACGGGCTGCGCGTCGATGCGGTGGCGTCGATGCTCTATCTCGATTACAGCCGAAATGCCGGCGAGTGGGTGCCAAATCGTTTCGGCGGACGCGAAAATCTGGAAGCGATCGATTTTCTCAAGCGCGCAAACGTGACCGTGTATCACGACGTCCCCGGAATCATGACGATCGCGGAAGAATCGACCGCCTGGCCAAAGGTATCGGCGCCCACGTATCTGGGAGGATTGGGCTTCGGCTTCAAGTGGAACATGGGATGGATGCACGATACCCTGCAATACTTCTCGCACGAACCCGTGCATCGAAAGTACCACCACAACGAATTGACATTCTCGCTCGTCTACGCGTTTGACGAGAACTTCGTGCTGCCGCTCTCGCACGACGAGGTCGTGCATGGTAAGGGTGCGATTCTCCAAAAGATGCCTGGCGATCGCTGGCAGCGGTTCGCGAACGTTCGCCTGCTCTATAGTTACATGTACGCGCATCCCGGCAAGAAACTGCTCTTTATGGGCGACGAGTTCGCACAGCCGCGTGAGTGGGATCACGATCGTAGCCTCGACTGGGACGTGCTCCTCGGTGGGGACGGTTATCACGCGGGCATCCAAACGCTCGTGCGCGATCTGAATCATCTTTATCGATCGACCGCGGCACTGTTCGAGCGCGACAACGAACGCGAGGGATTCTCGTGGATCGACCATCAGGACGTGGAAAACTCCGCGATTGCGTTCGTGCGCCATGGAAGCGACCGGGACGACGTCGTCGTCGTGGCGTGCAACTTTACGCCCGTCGTACGATACGGATACCGCATCGGCGTACCGGCCGCGCAAGAATACGAAGAACTGTTCAATAGCGATTCGGAGCGATATGGCGGGAGCAACGTCGGCAATCTCGGTCGCGTACGCGTCGATGCACGTCCTTCGCACGGGCACAAACAGTCGATCGCAATCACGCTGCCGCCGCTTGCCGCCGTGTACTTCCGGCCGGTGCGCGGATGAGGCCGCTCGGTCGAGCCGACGTACTCCCGGGTCGACCGTATCCGCTGGGGGCGACGTGGGATGGCAGCGGCGTGAACTTCGCACTCTTCTCCGAGCACGCGGAGCGCGTCGAGCTCTGCCTATTCGATGCGCGTGGGACGCGCGAGCTTCGACGCATTGCATTGCCTGAGTATACGGACGAAGTTTGGCACGGATATTTGCCGGAAATCGAACGAGGCACGCTCTACGGATACCGCGTGTACGGCCCGTACGATCCGGAACGCGGGCATCGCTTCAACCATCACAAGCTGCTCATCGATCCGTACGCGAAGCAACTCTACGGTCACGTCCGCTGGACGGACGCGAATTTCGGGTACCGCTTGGGCTCCCCGCGCGGTGACCTCTCCTTCGATCGCCGCGACAATGCTGCGGCGATGCCGAAGTGCGTCGTCGTCGACACTGCATTCACCTGGGGCGACGACCGCCGGCTCTACACGCGATGGCACGAGACGATCGTGTACGAATTGCACGTGCGCGGCTTCACGATGAGGCACCCGATGGTTCCGCCGGAATTGCGCGGAACGTTTGCCGGGCTCTCGTCGCCTGCCGTGATCGAGTATCTCGTTCAGCTCGGGATTTCTGCGGTCGAACTGTTACCGGTGCACGCCGCCGTCGACGACCGTCATCTGGTCGAGAAGCGGCTGCGGAACTATTGGGGATACAATACGCTCGCATTCTTCGCGCCCGATCCGCGCCTGCTTTCGGGAATGTCGCTCGGCGAATTCAAAACGATGGTGAAGCGCCTGCACGAAGCCGGGATCGAAGTACTACTCGACGTCGTCTACAATCACACAGCCGAAGGCAATCATCTCGGTCCGACCCTCTCGCTTCGCGGGATCGACAACAAGAGTTACTACTATCTCGAAGACGGACGCTACTACACGGATTACACGGGCTGCGGCAACACGCTCAACCTCTCGCACCCGCGTACCTTGCAGATGGTGACCGACTCGCTACGCCATTGGGTCAATGAGATGCACGTCGACGGTTTTCGGTTCGACCTTTCGCCGGCGCTCGGACGGCCCGAAGGAGCGTTCACGCAAGGCAGCGCGTTTTTGGCCGCGGTGCAACAAGACCCCGTTCTGTCGCGCGTGAAGCTCATTGCAGAGCCCTGGGACCTTTCTCCCAACGGATATCAGCTCGGCGATTTCCCGGCTGGCTGGTCGGAATGGAACGATCGTTATCGCGACACCGTGCGGCGTTTTTGGCAGGGCAACGACGGCCTAATTCCGGAACT
>JASHZC010000133.1 GCA_030042755.1 Vulcanimicrobiota bacterium
TACGCTATTTACCGGCAACGCCGCCGCCGGCCGCGGCTCCGCCGCCGCCGCCGGCTCCACCGCCGCCGCCGCCGCCGCCGCCGCCTCCGCCGCGGCGTCCGCCTAACATTGCCTTCGTGGCCGGCGATTACTTGATCTCGCCCAAGGTCTACAACGAGTTCTCGCCTGGCAATACGGGCAGCGGTTCGTGGACCGTGCGGGGCGGCATCATGTTTGACGCGTTCAGCCTACCGTTCATGCTCGAAGCCGACTACGCGAACTGGCAGTATCCGCACAACTGCGGCGTGCCGCAAACGGTCGCGACGCCCTCCAATGCATCGGAGTGCTTCGTAACCTCGATCGGCAGCCGGTTCGCGACCTACGTACCGGCTTTTACCGCAGTCAATCGCAATATCGATGCGCGATTTGGCATTCGCATCTTCCAGCCACACGTCTACGTTGCGATCGGGTACCTGTGGGCGTCGAACAACTACGGTTACCCGAACATGAACGCGGTCGGGTTCGGCCTTGAAAAAATGCCGGACTTCAAATATCCGTTTACGTACTACGGAAGCGTTTACTACTATCCCAACGTGTCCGGCACGTACAGCAATCCATCCATCACCACCGGACCGACTTCGTTCGGCATCGGCTACAACGTCCTCAAGTACCAGGTGGGTATCCAGTGGGCGTTCGTTCCGGCGGTCTACCTCGATGCCGGCTGGAAAGGGGAGAACTGGGCGAATAAAAACAACGCCCCGATCTCCCAGAGCTTCAACGGTCCTTACGCTGGTTTGGGCTTCTTCTTCCCGTTCTAGACTCGGAGCCCGTACCTAAAAAGCGAACCGCCGTGGAAACGTGTTTTCCACGGCGGTTTTGCTGGGCTTCGGCTAGGGGCCGGAGATGCGGAGGATCGGCCCCGTTTTCACGACTTCGAAGGCCGAGCCGGGCACGTTCTTGAGCTGGTCGAGATCGTTGTCGTTCCAGCAGGACGACGCCTTGCCGCCCTCGCCCTGAAAGTACCAGTTCGAGCCGTTGTCCGCCACGAACATGCCGTATTTCTTCATCGCGACCGCGACGACGTGCGCTTGGCCCGTTATGTGCGAAATGTCGTACGACGCCTTCATGCGCAAACGCAGCCCCATCGGCGGCAAACTCGGATCTCGGCTGTCGCTCGCGTAGTGCGTCGCTGGATGAATGTACCCTTCCTGCGTTTCATCGAATGTCACGCGCAGTGCGTGATTGATTGCTCCAGCTTTCACCTCGGCGCATTTTACCAGCGCCGGTAAGATCGGCAGGCCGGCCGCATCTGCCGACGTCCACCCGTTGGGACGCAGCTTGTTCGTGTTTAAGTGGAAGATAGCGCCCGAACCAGCGTGCCAGCGCCGGCCGCCGTCGCGCGGATACGCGTCCCACATCTCGAAGAGCGTGCATTTGCCCTGCTGCAAGACGAGCACGTGACGATCGCCGGTCGCGTTGCGGCCGCCTTCGATCTGCGCGTTGGGCGGAATAGGGTACGGTCCCGGGTTGCTCTGCGACTTGTAGTAGAAGGTGACCGGCACGCGCTTTTGGGTGCTCGGTACGATGTTGAACGGAATGCCGTAATGGGGATCCTGCCCGAAATCGGGGTGGAGATTGCCGGGCAGGGCTGCGATATACTCGGCCGACCTCGGATCGAGCGGATACTTCGAGATGTCTTCGTTCCACCAGTTGTTGGCGGGAAAGATTTGACAGCCACCGACGATCGGCACCCCCGCCGGCTTGGCGCGCGCCGCGCTGCCTGACGCGGGAACTCCGGGCGCGTTGGGCACGCCGAAACCGGCGCACCCCGAAACCATAGCCGCCGAGAGAACGAGGAATAGCGAGCGCCGCATAGCAGTCCCCTCCTGCCTGCGAAATACGCCGTCGGCATCGCCCGCTCATGCACCCGGCATTGACAGGCTGCGCCAAGGCCGCTACCGTGTGAAAGCACGCGGCGCCATCGTCTATCGGTTAGGACATCGCCCTTTCAAGGCGGAAAGACGGGTTCGATTCCCGTTGGCGCTAGAAAGAAGTCCTTGTTTTTAAAGGGATTTTTTTCGATCAGATCGGTCTCCGGGCTAATTCCGGTCTACGCGTGAGTAAGCTTCAGCTGTCTTGAGCTACATCCCGCACCGCGTTCACGTCGTGACCTTGGATGCTACCGGAGGCCGAGAAAGAAAACTTAATGAACGGGAGCGGCGGTTTACCGGGTGCTGATCGTCAGCGTACGCCGACGAAGCGGCCGCGGCCGCGCGACTCGCAGACGGCGTAGGCGCCGCACCCGTCGTGCTTTTGATGAAGCGCGAGCAAGCTTATATGGGGACTGAGACGTTGGAAGTGCTCAGCTGGCAAATGCTGGAAAACCTTTTGGAGTTGCGAACGGCGCTTCGAGAGACTGACGCGAATCGTGCCTGAGGCGACGTCGACCACTCGTTGGCGCCGTTTCCTCCTGGCGGTTTGCGCTGCCGGAGTCGTTCTCATCGGCTACGAGACGTGGCTGGAAGTAAACGCCGGCGGATTTCCCGGGCTCGACACCATGCCGACGGGCACGCCTTTCGTCCAAAGGGTGACGGTTGCGCGCGGAAGTGGTGCGTATCAGGCCGGCCTGCGCACCGGCGATCTCATCGACGGACGGCGCCTCTCCGCGCCGGAGCGATATCGTTGGTTCGCGGGGCGCGGCGCCTTGCTCTCCGGCACCACGGTCGCACTGCCGGTCCAGCGCGGAATGAACGTAAGGACCGTTACCCTCAGAGCCCAGGCGCAGCCCGGCGGCTTCGATTCATATCTAGATGCTTATTCCGTCTGGATCGCCACGCTCGGGGACCTATGGGCGCTGCTCTTCGCCGCGCTCATTGCCTGGCGCCGAGCCGACAGCGTCGAGGCCCGGATTCTCTCCTTGTTGCTGTCGCTCAATGTCATTGGGATCGGACTCGAGCCCAATAACTGGTTAACGCCGTGGCCCGCGCTCGACGCTGTCGTTGCGAGCTGCGCGACCACGGTGATATGGGCGTCCTACGCGCTGTTCGTCGTCTACACCATGTGCTTTGGGAGGCCGCCGTCGCGCGCGCGCCGCGCGGTTGTGTGGCTCGCGTACGCGTCGATGGCTCTCCCCGCGTTGCGCGGGCTACTCAGAGTCGTCGGTGTCTGGTCGGGAGCATTCGACCCATCACTGCTGCCTTGGTATGCGGGCTGGACCGGAGCCGCCGTGCGCGGCATCGTTCCGTGGTCCTTGATCCTGGTCTGCGCTGCGTGGGCGATTCAACAGGCGCGCGGCGCGGAACGGATGCGCGTTGCGTGGGCGAGCGCTTCGCTCGGCGTCTGGTTCGTTGCGGGCATCGTTGCTTTCTCGGCGCCGGCCGCCGCTCCGAGCTCGCCTGCGGTGTACATTGCTGCGGTAAATCTTTTCAACGTCGTGTACTTCATCGCGCCGTTGGGCCTGACGTACTCGCTGCTCTACCGCAGATTGCTCGATATCGGTTTTGCCGTCAACCGAGCGGCAGTGTTCTCCGTGGTCTCCATCATCGTTATCGGCGCGTTCGTGCTCGTCGAGTGGCTGCTGGGAGGCTGGCTGCACGACGCAAGCCACGCGACCAACGTCGCCGCCAGCGCCCTGCTCGCGCTGGCTCTCGGGTTCTCGGTTCGCTTTATTCACGCTCGCATCGACCGATTCGTGGACAACGTGTTTTTTCGAAAGCGGTACGAGAACGAACAGGCAATACTCAAACTCGCTCGCGAAGCGCCCTATATTACGGACGCCAAAACGCTACTCGACCGAACCGTATCAACGCTGGAGCTCCACGCTTCTGCGAGCTTTGTTGCGGTACTGCTCGACGACGGCGAAGGGCGATATGGAAGCTACGACGAGAACGACCCGGCACTAGTCGAACTGCGGTCGGTTCACGAACCGCTCGATCTCCACTCGAGGCAAACGCAGATTCCCGGCGAGCTTGCCTACCCAATGGCGGCGCGGGGGCGGCTCGTCGGAGCCCTCGTCATGGGTCCCAAGGCGAGCGGAGAAACCTATGCACCCGACGAGTCGGATGCGATCGCGCAGCTCGCGCATGCCGTCGGAATTGCGCTGGACGGCTTGCTGCTTCGAAGCGATCAGTCACGCGACGGCGTGCGCGCAATGCTCGCGGGCCTTAAACTCGTTTCACAGAAACTGGACGGCATTGCTGCTGCAATCGGCGCGCGACCGGATGAAGCGCGAATTGCCAAACCGCACTGAGCCGTTGACTACCTGACTGCGCGAACGGAAAAGCTGGCGCCGGCTCGACCGACGGAGAGCTCGATACTAAAACGGGACCGGCGGGGGCTGCAAGCTCTAAGCCGCTAAGCCTTTTTACTAAGGTTTCTTCGGCAACAGCAAGATTCGGATGGTTCCGTCCGAGCGGCGGCGCTACGATACTGTCATGTTACAGACGACGTCGACGTTTCACTCCGCGCTGCGAACCGCGTACCAAGAAGCCCTGTCGTTTCTTCAATCGCTCGCGCACGCCCCGGTTGGCGCGACCGCCGATGCGGCGACGCTTCGCGAAAGGCTCTTTCGGCCACTCGAGGATGGATCGATTGATGCGGTTGCGGTCATCGAGGAACTGGTGCGAGATGTCGAGGGCGGTATACTCGGTATGCCCGGTGGCCGCTTCTTCGGGTGGGTGATAGGCGGCGCTCTGCCCGCCGCATTAGCGGCGGACTGGTTGACTTCCACGTGGGATCAGAACGCCGCGTTGTATGCGTGCGGTCCCGCGGCAGCGATCGCCGAAGAGATTGCCGGGGCATGGCTCAAGGATTTGTTGCAGTTGCCGCCATCAGCGAGTTTTGCGCTGGTGACGGGATGCCAGATGGCGCATGTCACCTGCCTGGCAGCCGCGCGGCACGCGCTGCTGGAGCGCTGCGGTTGGAACGTCGAACAGCGCGGGCTTTTCGCAGCTCCTCCTATCAAGATCGTTGCGAGCGCCAACCGTCACGCATCGATCGACCGGGCCGCGAGGCTGCTCGGACTCGGAACGCAGCAGATCGACCTTCTAGAGCCGAACGCTGGTGAAACGATGGATCCGCAATCGCTTCGCCGCGCGCTGCAGGCGGGTCCCAATGCGCCCGCCGTCGCGATTCTTGCGGCCGGGGACATCAATACCGGAGCGTTCGATTCGTTCAAAGAGCTGATTCCGATTGCCAAGGAGCTCGGCGCCTGGGTTCACGTCGACGGCGCCTTCGGTCTTTGGGCTGCAGCGAGCCCCCGCCATCGCGGTTTGCTAGCGGGTGTGGAAGCCGCCGATTCGTGGGCAAGCGACGGACACAAGTGGTTGAACGTTCCGTTTGACTGCGGGTATGCATTCGTCGCTGACGCGCAGGCGCATCGTGCGGCAATGTCTGCGCGCGCGCCGTATATCGCGCAAACGGCGATTGCTCGCGATCAGATCGACTGGAACCCGGATTGGTCGCGCCGCGCGCGCGGCTTCTCTACATATGCCGCCATCCGGCAACTCGGGCGCAGCGGAATCGCCGATTTGATCGAGCGCTCGTGCCGGCATGCCGCCGCGCTGGTAGCCCGAGTCGGCAGCCTCGAAGGCGCGGAAGTGTTGTGGAGTCCCATCCTCAATCAAGGTCTCGTGCGATTCAAATCCACGCGCCGGGACGCCCTCGCTGCGGAACACGATGCCCGAACGGAAGATGTGATCGATCGTATCGTTCGCTCAGGCCAAGCCTACTTCGGCCCTACGACCTGGCGCGGGATGCGTGCGATGCGGGTGAGCGTCGTGAACTGGCAGACCTCGGACGACGATGTTTCGCAAGCGGTAGCCGCCGTCGCGAACGCACTCAGTGGCTGAATCCGCGGAGAATAGGGTCGTGCTCTCCGCGAGATAGCAGCGCGCCCGCTGGAGCGGAGCTGCGAAACGGTGTAGCCGAAGACCGCGTCGAACCGTCGCAACCCGGTCGACGCTGCGGGCCAGGAGGTTTGGCCGACGATCCGTCACCCCGTCGCAGTGGGCCTTGTCTGCGCGACGCTCGTCGGCTGCGCCAAGACGCCGCTGTCCGTGTCGGCCGGAACGCGCCACCCCTGGACGATTCCACACGTCCTTCGAATTGCCGAAATGTCCGACCCCGACCACCTCAATCCGTACCTTTCCGCGATGGCTGTTACTGCTGACCTGTCTTCCTTCGTCTACTCCTACTTGATCGTTGCCGATAGTCATGGCCGATTGGTCGCCGATCTTGCCAGCGAGGTACCGTCCCTCGCCAATGGCGGAATCTCACGCGACGGGCGGACATACGTGTACCATTTGCGGCGAAATGTTATTTGGCACGACGGCGTGCCGTTTACGGGCGGCGATGTCGTTGCGTCGTGGAAAGCCGTGATGAACCCTCGAAACAACGCGTTTGAGCGTGAGGCATACGAGCCGGTCACATCGATTGTAGCCAAAGGCCCCACAACCATCGTCGTCCGCCTTCGAAAACGCTATCCGCCGTTCGTCTCTCGCTTCTTTACGGATGAGGGTTCAAAACCGATACTCCCGGCACACGTCCTCGCTCGAAGCGATTTTAATACCGGAGAACTGTCCACGCACCCGATTGGAACCGGACCCTTCCGCTTCGTATCGTGGGTGCGCGGCGACCGTATCGAACTCACGCGGTTCGATCAGTACTTCAAAGGCCGCCCGAAGCTCGCGCGGATCGAAATGCGTTTCATCCCCGATGCGCAGACAACTGCCGTCGAACTCGAGAAACATCAAATAGATTTAATCGCAGCACCCGCGGCCTCTTTGGTCGACCAGTATCGCTCGATCGACGGCGTTGCCGTGGAAAGGGCACCAATAAACGGTCAGGCAGCGCTGAAGATCAATTCTGCCAAGCCCGGCCTGCACGATGTTGCCGTCCGCCGGGCGCTAGCCGTCACCGTGCCGTACGAGACAATCTTGCGCAGCGTGCTTCATGGTCTTCAGGACCAGCCTCGTAACGTGTTGCCGGTGACCGCGCTGGGCTACGAACCGCTGCCGAAGCGGAGCTACGATCCAGTTGCAGCCGGGAAGCTTTTAGAGCGTGCGGGATGGTTGCCCGGTAAGGATGGAATTCGAGCGCGCCACGGCATTCGGCTCGCCTTCACACTCGTAACGGTAGCAGGTTTTACGAATCTACAACGGGTTGCACTACTATTGCAGTCGTCGCTGAGAGCGGCCGGAATCGAGCTCGCAATTAAAACCTATTCGTTTCAGGGGGCTTTTGCGCCGCGAGGCCCAATCTACGGCGGTTCCTTCGACCTCGCATTATCCGGAGGCAACCTCGATTGGGATCCCGACCTCTACAATTTCCTGGCCTGCGACCGCTGGTATCCACGTGGGGAAAACATCTACCGGTTTTGCGACCCACGGGTCGACCAGCTCGAGCGGGCGGGCCTCCAAACCGACGACCCGTTGCGACGGGCCGCTATTTACCGGAAGGCGAGCCGGCTGATCTGGTCGGACGTGCCGTACGTTCCCTTGTACGGCGGCCACAGGCTCGTCGTTCGCTCTTCTGATCTACGAGGCTACGGCGTTGGCTCAATCTCGGGTCTGGACGCCAAGGCCTGGCAATGGGATATTTAGCCTAGCGCTTCTGCGACCGCTTGGTCCTCAGTCAACAGTGCGCCTTCGGCCATAAGGTTCGCGAGCGCCGCTCCACCCAGCGCACGGCGCAAAGCCGCAATGGTAAGATCGTATTCCGGCTGCTGATCCAAGTCGCGCGGTCCCGAGCCCAGTATCGCCGCGAGCCGAGCATCCACGAACCCCAAGATTCGCGCGCTCCGTTTGTATTCACAGCGTCCGCATTCTGCCGTGCCTTGCGGCCGAAGTGCTGCAATCGCCGCAAATTTCTGTAGGGCATTCTCAAACTGGGTGCCCCATTGGTGTTCCCTCGCTACGTCGAGCGCTTCGCGTGCCCTTGTTTCAGCTTCATTATAACGAGTCAGCAGAATCAGATGCTCCGCCATCTTATTAAGGGCACAGGGAACGCCGCGCCAATCGTTAAATCTGCGAAAGGTCGCGAGCGCATCCGTTGCGTATCGGAGCGCCAGCTCGGCGTTGCCCGCGCGACACTCGATGTAAGCGAGCGTTATTGTCGCCCAAGCGGTGGTGACCGCAGCGCCGAACGACTTTGCGCACTCGAGTGCTCGCATTGCTTTGGCACGCGCGGCTACAGGGTCGACTTCGTACGCGATACCTATGCGCGGTATCATAGCGAGGAACCATCGATTGCCCATGCTGCGGGCGATTGAGAGCGCCTCCGCTTGAACCGACCTCATTTCAGCGGCTCGGCCGCTCTCGGACAACGCACTCGCCTGGTAAAGTAAAGCGCGGGCTAGGCCAATCCGGTCACCGAGCGATCGATAGAGTGCCGCAGCAGTTCTGCTGCTGGCAATGGCCGACTCGTATTCGGCAACCGTATTGGCGATCGTTGACTCCGCGTAACTGAGCTTCGCGAGAACGCTCGACGGCGTTCGGTCATCGACCGTTTCCTGCGCCCGGGTCAGCCAACGCCGTCCCTCGATTGGTGCAACGTTTCTCCACAGCTCGTTTAGTTCGCCAGCCAGGCGCTGGCCCAAGGAGACATCGCCGTGGTCGATTAGCGCCCAGCGTAGCGCCGCTCGCCAGTTGTCAAGCTCCAAATAGGCCATTGCAAAGAAGAGCTCCTGTTGGTCGTAGAATGCCCGATCGAGCCGCTCCGCCAACGCAAGATACGCGAGCGCGTGGCGACCCTCTATGGCACCTCGCTCGCCGCGCTTCGCGAGCTTGTCGCGTCCATACTGTCGAAACAACTCGAGCAGTCGATACCGCGGCTCGCTTCCTTCGAAATCGACCAGAAGCAGTGACTTATCGACCAGCGATACGAGCAGATCGAAGACGTCTTCTTCCCTTTGTCCCTTATCGCCGCAAACGGTTTTTGCGGCAGCAAGTGCAAAGCCGCCGGAAAAGACCGACAGGCGCTCAAAGACCAGCTGCTCCTCGCCGGAGAGCAACTCGTAACTCCAATCGATCGTCGCCCGCATCGTTCGCTGTCGCGCTTGAGCTGTGCGTTGGCCGCGGGCGAGAATCCAAAACCGATCGTCGAGTTTCTCCGCGAGCGTTTGCGGCGACAACTGGTTCACCCGCGCAGCAGCGAGCTCGATTGCTAATGGAATACCATCTAAGCGTCGGCAAAGCTCGAACACGATCGGTACGATCTCATCCGTCAATGCAAAGCGACCGTCTGCCGCGCGTGCGCGATCGCTAAAAAGCGCGAGTGCCTCGTCGACGCTCAGCGACGCTAGCCGATAAATGTGCTCGCCTCTCGCCCGGAGCGATTCGCGACTAGTAGCAAGAATCCGCACGTGTGCGCAGTTACTCAGAATCGTCTCGGCGGCCTCGGTGGCGCCGGTGATGACGTGCTCGCAGTTGTCGAGAATGAGCAGGAGCGTTCTGTGCTTCAGGTAGGCAACCAGTGTTGCGAGTAGCGGGCGATCGGGCGCCTCTCGGACGCCCAATGCCGACGCAACAGCCGTCACGACTGCTGAAGAGTCACGAACCGAATCGAGCGTGACCAAACAGACCAGCATCTTCGTGCTATCGTGTAGCCTGCGCGCCGCGTGTAACGCGGTCTCGGTCTTACCGAGTCCGCCGGACCCAACGAGGGTAACGAATCGATGGTCGTGGACGAGGGCGATGACCTCCTCGAGTGCAGTCTCTCGCCCGACAAAGCTCTTTAGCGCC
>JASHZC010000134.1 GCA_030042755.1 Vulcanimicrobiota bacterium
GGCGAGCTTCGTCCTCGGCGTGATTGCATCGAGAATATGCTGCGTCGGAATGGTGCGTCCATCCGGCGAGGGAATGACGCGCGTACGCGCGCCATAGCGTTCCCATTCTCGCCAGACGTACGTCAACGATGGAAATTGCAGCGCCTCGTAGACGACTTCATTGCGCGCGCCGGAGAAATCGAGTGACGAAGCGAGCGCCGCTTGAAGAATGGAGACGTTGGGCCCGAGAAAAACGCTGCCCGCGGGCGCGCCGATCAACGCGCCGACGCCGTCGGCGATCTCGCCGATCCGCGGCAGCCATCGTTCCCAAGCTTCCGGCCCGTGCTGCGCCCATTCCGCCCAATACTCGTCGAGTGCCGCTTTTGCGCCCAACGGCGCCGCGCCCATCGAGTGGCTGACGAGATACGTTGCATTCTCGAGAATCGGAAATTGCTCGCGATGGAGCGCCTGCGTCGTCGTATTCATGCGTACGACCCCGTCCCCAGGTACGTGCGAACCTCCCAGAGCTCGGGAAAGAAACGGTGCACGAGGGTGCCTTGAAGATATTGTGCGCCGGCCGAACCACCGGTACCCATGCGTTGACCGATCATACGCTCGACCATGCGCACGTGCCGCCCGCGCCACAACAGAAAGCGCTCGTCGAACTCGATGAGATCTTCCAACAGCAAGTAGAGATCGTAATGCTTTTCGGCGTCCGCATAAATCGAGCGGAGGCTTTCGACCAGGGCGCTACTTGGCTCTACCGCGTAACCACGACGTACGAGCAGCGCCTTGACACGATCGTAGAGCGATGGGCCCTCGAGTCTTGCCTGCAAACGGGCGCGCTGCTTGTCGTCCATCTGGATGTGCGCGAGCGTGTCGACGCGGCGCACGCCGCACAAAAATTCCATCTCGCGAAACTGTACCGATTGAAAACCGCTGGCGGGATTGAGATGGTCGCGGAATTGATTGAATTCATGCGGCGTCATGGTTTCGAGCACGTCGATCTGTTGCTCGAGCAGACGCTGGATCGTGTGCACGCGACGGAAGCACTTCGATACGCGTAAGAGGTCGTCTCGGTCGAGTGCGGCGATCGTGGCGTCGAGCTCGTGGAGCAACTGCTTGAACCAGAGCTCGTACACCTGATGGATGATGATGAAGAGCATCTCGTCGTGATGCTCGGGCTGCGAGAGCGGACGTTGCAGCGAGAGCAGCTCGTCGACCCGAAGGTACGAGCCGTAGGAGAGCTGTTCTCGCACGCTACTGAACCGTGACGGTATACGTTAGCGTTTTTGCAGGCGGCGCATCCGGCTCAAACGCACGCGAGTAGCTGAGAACGATCGTGGTCGTCCCGCTCCGGTTGGCGTGAAAGATGAATATCTGTTGGCCCGGCGCGCCGGGCATGCTGGGGGCGGCCGGCTGACGGACGTTTCCCTCGTACGCGAGGATCTTGCCGTCGGTTGTCGTCTGCTGCCAGCCATAGCCCGTCGACGGATTGGATTCCAGCGCTATGAAGAAGTCCTCGCCCGCCTTCACCGTG
The DNA here is from genome assembly GCA_030042755.1 of Vulcanimicrobiota bacterium. Next base: position 1,520 of record JASHZC010000134.1, read on the forward strand.
ATCCCCGTTGCGGCGTCTGCTTCGATGAAAACGGGAGAATGCGGCGCGAGCGCATTCGCAGGTGCCGCGCACGCGACGATGATCGCGAGAATGAGTACGAGAGAAAACCGTTTCATACTTGTGCTCCCTGGGTGCGCGCGATCTCTTCGTCGATCGATCCGCGCAAAACGTGCCATGCCATCAAATAGTCCCCGCGCAGCGAGGCGATCGGCGCGCGAAAGGTCTCGGGCCTGTTGTGCTCGATGAATGCGTGCGAGAACCATGCCGGGCCGTACCCTGCAATCAGCCCCGCCGCAAATAAGCCGGGCTTGCGTAGTGCGACCCCGGCGAATGCCAGGGCCGTTCCCGCGATCGTGCCCGCAACGTGGCAGGCACGCGTTCGCGGATCGCTGTGCGCCTGCAGGTACCGCGGCCAAAACTCTTCGAACGTCATGAAAATGGGCATACGGGGTCCGGGCAGCTTCTCCTCGAAAGCGACGAACATGAAACGAACCATCATTGCGGCCGCGCTAACGCTGCTGATGGCCGCTTGTTCTCAATCGGCCCAATCGACATCGGCGACGTCATCGTCCGCACCGTCGGCACAAGCCAGCAATCCTATCGATTTTCCATTATATTCGGGCAGCACGGTGCTGACGTCACGCGATTTCCGGGAGAAAGCCGGTTCGAGAACGGTGGGCGGCTATGAAGTGATCGCGGAGTCGAGTGCGAGCCTCGACCAACTCAATGCGTGGTTGCAACAAGTGAGCGCGAGTCCTCCGCCTGGTTACACCCTAGCTGCCGGCGGTTCTTCGATGGATACCGCGCGCCGTCACGCGCAGGCTATGGGCATCGACTTCCAAGTGTTCCGCCACGACGTAAACGGTACGCCTCGCGCGCTCGTCGTCGTTGCACTCGATCCGTCGGCATTCGAACAGAAAGCGGGACCGGTACTTTCGCTGATCGACAAATACTCGATGCTGCCGCAAAGCTTGCGCGAACCAATCGACGATCAAGCGAAGCAACGCACCGGCTTCACGGTCAGTGAAGCACTCGATCCCTCGCAACCGCTCGGCGCCGCGCTCGCGGCTGCCAAGGCGCTGCGCGATTCCGGCCAACGGGGCGTGGTTCTGGTCGATGCTGCAAAACAATAAGCTGCGCGCGCTCGCTGCGCTGGCGATGCTGATCACGACGGCGGAAACGCCGTCGTATTCGTACGTGGGAGTGCAGGGACTCGTTCTCGCGGGCGTGCATCGCGACGTTGCGGGATCGCAGTACGGTGTCGGTGCGGGCCCGTTGCTTCAGGCTCACGTCGGTTTCCATCGTTTCGCGGTGCACCTCGAAGGCATACCCGTCGTCAGTATTCCCGGAACGCGTCCATCGGTCGCTTACGGGCAGGCGACGCCGGCGATCGGCATCTTCAACGGCCAGGCGGAATACGCGTTCGACCGGCAAGGCTTTGCGTGGATTGGGTTCGGTGAAACGATTTACAATCAACGCACGCCGTTACCGGCCAAAGCCCAAACCGTGTCGTCGCGTTTGGCGGGCGCGCGTTTTGCGTTGCGCTATCGTCGACCGATCGGCCCACCCTCGCGTTTTATCGAAGCGCTCGTCGGCGTAGCCCCGTACTTGAGCGGATCCGACGTCTACGTTTTTCTCGACGGTGCGCCGAACGTGATACGGCCCGAGCGCGCGTCGGAAGTCGACGCGTCGCTCTCGTACGGAATTACGCGCAGCCGCAATCAATGGCTATTCGGCGTACGCACGCTGAACTTCACCGCGCGTTATCCGGTTACGGGTCTGGCCGCCGATCGCGACGTCGGCATCGGTCCCTTCATCGAATGGCGCTCGGTCCTACCGTAACGGCGCGTTCGAATGCGAGGAGGCGGCGGCGCATCGAGTTGCTTCCGGCACCCTTGATGCGGCCGTCGGCACCGATGACGCGGTGCGCGGGGATCAGCAAATCGTACGGCGCGCGGCGCATCGCTGCGGCGACGCCGCGGTGCGCGAGCGGCGCGCCGATCGCACGCGCGACGTCGCCATACGAAATCAACTCTCCGACTTCCAAGCGTGCAACCAGTTCCCACACCGCGATCTGAAATTGCGTGCCCGCGAGCGCGAGAGGAAGGTCGAAACGGCGCAGTCGCTTGCGGAAATATGCATTCAATTGCGCGCGGGCCTCGCGAAGGAGCGGGTCGCGCGACCGCGCCGGCGGTACTTTCTTCGGTCGCGCGCGGAACTCACACTCGACGATCCGCCCTTCGTCGGCCCGCAGGCAAAGCATAGCTCCGAATGGGGTGGGCAGGAGCAGCGCATTCGACATACGATAAGGTAGTTATGTCGCTCGAAGGAAAAACACTGTTCATCACCGGTGCGAGCCGCGGAATCGGCCTGGCGATCGCGCT
>JASHZC010000135.1 GCA_030042755.1 Vulcanimicrobiota bacterium
TTCTGTCATCCGGAAAACGCGTGGCACTTCGTGCGACGAGATGGAAAAGAACGGCGCTCGATCGATTTCAAGCCGCATCTTTCGATGAACGACTACGCGGGGATGATCCCACGCATTCTCGCGGGTGCCGGCATCGGCGAACTGCCGCCGGTGGTGAACCCAACGTTGCAGCTGATCGGCGAGGGAAGACTCGTTGAGGTACTGCGGGATTGGAAGTGGCCGACGTTCGATCTCAAGATTGTGCACCCGGGCTCACGCTACGTTAGCCGCGCCGTTCGTGCATTTATCGATGTTGCGGCTCAACTCGCCCCGCAGCTCTTTCCCGATCTCCCGGCCTAAACGTACTTGAAGGCTATCGGCGGATCGACAGCATAAGCGACGCGACCGCGAGGACAAAGAAGAATCCCGGGAACGCGATGTTATAGAACACGCGCCTCCGTACGTGGGCGGCAAGCGCGCCGATGAAGAACACAACCAGGCCGGCCGCGGCTGCGGTCCCGACGACGGGCACGCCAACAATCCCAAGTAGGAGTCCGATGACGGCTGCGCCCTTGAGGGCGCCGAGCACGGGTAACCATGAGCGGGCGACTCCGACTTCATCCGCGGTCTTCGAAACAAACCCGGCGCACACGAAATCGGCGATCGCGGCAAATGCGTTGGCAAAGATCGTCGCACCGATGACGGCAATATATGGTAGATTCACACCGCGTGGACGTGAGCAAGATCCGAAAGGTGACGCGCTTCCCCGGATTCTCAGTTTGGTATAACAAAATCTAACAACGTTCACGTCCTTGCAACGAACGGTCACGATTTTGAACCCGAGTCGTTGTTTAAGACTGCTTGGAAAACGAGATTTCATTCGGCCCTTTTGTGTTGAGCGCGGCTCAGCGGCGACTTTGGCGCGACGGTTCGCATATTGAACTTAAGCCAAGGGAAGCCGAGTTGTTGTGTTTGCTCGCTGAGCGACGTCCGAACGCGATCAGTAAGGACGAGCTTATCGAACGCCTATGGGGCGGAGCTGCAACCGATGCCGCGCTGGCGCAGACCGTGTACCGGCTGCGACGGAAATTAGAAGAATCCGGCGGCCATCAAGACGTCATCAGAACGATACCGGGTGTGGGCTTTCAGTTCGCGGGGGATTCGCCGTTCGAGTCGCCGAGCGCGAGCGTCGAAGTGCTTTCGTCGGAGTTCGCGGGCTATCAACAAGCAGTGGCGGAGTACCGACGACGAACGCGATCTTCCATGCTCAGCGCAATTCACAAATTGGAACAGCTCCACGCGCTGCAGCCGCACTTTCTGCCTGTCCTCATCTCTTTGGCGCGAGCGCACACGGTCGTTGGAATTCGCCTCTTTCGTTGCCCGCAAGCGTCGTATCGGCTGGCTCGACGCGCGCTGGAGCAAGTGCTCGATCGAGACGCAGGATCGGCAGAAGCATACGCCACGCTTGCGATGCTGTTGCTCTTTTACGATGGAGACCGCGAACAAGCGCATCGCGCGACTGAGCACGCGCTGCTGCTTGCGCCGCATTCGCCGTTCGCGCGAAAGGCGGCTTTTTGGGACCGTTTATCATACGGCGACTTTCCTGGGGCGCTGACGCAAGCGGACTGCATGGTCCGCTCCATGCCGGCATCCGCGCAAGCGGTAGCGCTACTGGGCACCGCGCTCTACATGGCGCGCCGATACGACGATGCGCGAAGATACTTTCATCTCGCGCTGGAATTGGATCCTCGCAACGGCACGGCGATCTACTACGGGGCCTCGACGTGTATTGCGCTCGGAGACTACGGTCGGGCGGAGCGTCTGCTCTTTTCGGGCGACCGTAGCGACGTTACGTGCGCCGTCGAGAGTTTGCGCGGCGTCCTCGCAGTGCGGCGCGGCGATGACGCGCAATGCGCCGCCATCATCGAACGCATAAGCTCAACAAGTATCCCCGTGCATATCCCGACACGCCTCGCGCTCGCGGCCATCGCCGTGGCGCAACAAGACTTTACGCGGGCGTGCGCGCTTGTCGACGCCGCGTGGCAAACGCGAGAGCCTTCTCAATTCTTGTTGCCGGTCGATCCATTGTACGCGCCGCTGCTCGCGGAATACCCGGAACTCGCGACACGCGCGAATACACATTTTGCGGCAGCTGTTAAAGACTGTGAAGACAATTGTCCAGCGACTACGATACGCTGCTTGCGTCGTTTCCAAGCGGCAGTGAGTCGGACGCAGCTGATAGCCCCTGCGTCCGATTAAGCTGTTATACGCTGTTAAAAATTGAGAAGACGTTGTGGCTTCCTTGTGACACTCTGAGAGTGGTTGCCCTTTAGCAACCGCATTCAGAACAGAAGAAGGGTAAGCAAGCTTATGCAACGTCTCTTACTCCGGCGTTCATGGGTTGCACTCGTTCTCGGACTCGCATTCCTCAGCCAGGTAACATGGGCACTGGCTGGTGTGACTGGGGGTCTCGGGGGCTTCGTAACCGATGACCAAGGTAAGGCGGTTGCGGGAGCGAGCGTAAAAGTTCTCTCCGCATCGCAATCCGCGTCTAGCACGACTGACGCTTCGGGACATTTTGTCTTTCTTGCGCTCGCACCGGACTCATATACGGTGTCGATTATTAAGGAAGGCTATGCTCCGATTTCCGAGTCTGGCATCACGGTGTTCGCTGATAACCAGCTCGCGTTGACCTTCCAGTTGCAACGGCAACTGAAAACCATCGCCAACGTGACCTCTACTGCTGCCGGTTCGCTGGTGAAGTCGGGTGTCGGCGGCGATGTTTATAATGTAAACTCGACGACGATCGCCGCAGCGAGCGCACTTGGCGGCGGCGGCAACCTGAACTCGGCGTACTCGGCGATGGCCGCGGTACCCGGCGTGAACGTCACCATCGGTTCGATGGGTTGGAATCAGACCGTGTATGTCCGCGGTTCTCAGGCGTTCTTCACCGGCTACGAATACGACGGCGTTCCGGTTAACCGCGCGTTCGACAACTACAACGCGTCGACCGAATCGAACCTCGGTCTGCAAGAGTTGCAGGTGTACACGGGCGGTGGCCCTGCGTCGAATGCAAGCTCGGGTACCTCGGGCTTCATCAACCAGGTCATCAAGACCGGAACCTATCCGGGCTACGCCAACTTCAGTGGTGGTATCGGCTCGGACGCGTTCTACCATCAAGCGAAAGTTGAAGCCGGCGGCGCATCGCCTGACCGCAACTTCAGCTACTACGTCGGTTTGAGCGGATACAATCAAGCGTTTCGCCTGATCGACAACAATAACGGCGTGAGCCTCATGGGTCCGGGCGGTATCTACTCCGATTACTCGTCGATCAACGCGAACAGCGGCATCGCGACGAGCTCGGGAGCGTTTCCGCAATGCAGCACGGGTGACGGCTCGACGCCGTCATCCACCTACAACTACTTGTTCGGTACGGGCGCGGGCGACCTCGGCCTGGTGGTTCCAGCCTTCGGTGGCGCGCCGCCCGGGTGGTGCCTCTCCTCGTACACGGGCATCTCAGGGAACACGAGCTTCATCGCCGACCGCGAGAACGTCGTGAACTTCCACTTCGGCATCCCGCGGAAAGACGGACAGCGCGACGACCTCCAGTTGCTCTGGAGCGGGTCGATGCTGCACACGTACTTCTACGGCGACGTGAACGACCTCAACGGCCCGAATGCATGGATGCTCGCCTCATCCGGTGCGCCGTACAGCGCGCCCGGTACTGCGGTGCCGAACTATCCGTACTATGCGGGCGGTTACGTGTTCGACGCGCCGTTCGGTACGCCGGCGGCAAATTTGACGCCGTCGTACTACCAGTTCCCGGATGCCCCGGC
>JASHZC010000136.1 GCA_030042755.1 Vulcanimicrobiota bacterium
GTCATCCGCCCGACCGATGATTTGCTCGCGTACCAGCAAAAATTGATCGATGCCGTGACGCCATTCACCGTACCTTCGGGAACGGCCGCCGCCTACTTCACAACCCCTGAAAACCCGGACATCGTCGAACCGCTGATCGAGTATGTCGCCGGCTTCGTGCCGAGTCATACCGGAAAGAACTTCAGCCCGCACGTGACGATCGGTCTCGCGCCTGAAGACTATCTCAAAGGTATGCTCGCCGAGCCATTCGACGACTTTTCGTTCTCACCGGCCGGTGTTTCCGTCTATCAGCTCGGGAACTACGGCGTGGCCGCGAAGAAGCTAACGGTTGGACACTCGCCGACTGAGGTAGACTATTGCTTCGCGGCCGTCACGCCGAGCGGCTCGGGCAAACCGCTCCCCAAGGTTGCAATCGCTGACCCGCCGGCCGGGTAGTCGAAGACCTCGCCGTCGCCGTTGCCCGCATCCCCGCAATAGATGAGGTCCTTAACGATCCAGGTCTGCGCGCAGTCGCTGACACCCGAGTAGGATGTCGTGCCCTTCAACGTCGCCGTCGTTCCACTGACCGTGTACTGATACGTCTTGTCGGCGTCTTGATCGTAGACGGTGATATGCGTGCCGTCCCACTGCACCGAGCCGGGGAAGAAAACCGTATTGGGCATGGTGATCGTTTGGAACGTACTGCTTCCCTTCGGGAGCTCGACGAGCATGAAGTCATAGTTCGAGTTCATACCGTCGGCAAAGAGATCGCCGCTGGGATCGTAGCCGTCGAAGTACTCTTTGTACAACGGCGTATTGTACACCGTACCCGAGCCGGTCGCGTTCTTGAAGATCACGACCTGACCGCCGCCACCGAAAGAATTGCCCAATAGTATTCCGACTGCGAGATCGCCGCTCGTATCCATGGCGCAGCTGGATGTGTACGTGTAGTTGAGTGGCAGCGTCTTGAGCACCTTATTGCTTGGAACGGCGTATTCGGTAATCCCGCCGTCGTTACGCCCGGGGTTCCAGACAATCCCCTTCCCATAGCCGTACAGAGCGTTGGTGCACCCTTGACCGCCGACATCCTCGAGCTCGGCAACCATCTCGGTGCTCTTTGGATAGTGGAAGATGGCGGCGTAGCTACCGTAGGTGTTGATGACGTACTCGTATTTACCGTGCTTCCCGTGTCCGTTCCGGTCGGGAAGGATCGTCGCGAAACGGGGCATGGCGCTAGGGGCGCGAGCTGCGGTTACCGGCCTTCCATTCAAAAACAGCGTCTTACCCACGTAGGTCGCATTGAGCTTAGCGGCTGACGGCGCGAGCGCCGAGCCGTCCTGACCCTGTTGAAGGGCGCTGCCGCACGCTGAAACAATTACTAGCGCACCGATAGCGCCGGCGCACTTAAGTAAACCAGAGATATTCATTAACCTTGCTCCTCGGCACGACGAATAGCAACACTGGCGTTCACTCTGAGTTTTCGACCGGCACTCGGGCCGCGCCTCCCTGAGCGCGTAGGCCTCGCGGCTCGTCGCGGTCGAAGCTCGCGGCGGACCTAGCCTCGCTAGGCCAGCGCCCGAGCGCAGCGAATGTACTCGGCTCCCGATCGTCAAAAGGAAAGTCGCAACAATGTCGGAGAAATCAAAGGACGGCGGCGTCGATCGCAAAGACTTCATGATCGCGGCCGCCGTTTCCGTCAGCGCGTCAGCCGTTCTCGGTACGCAAATCGCCGAGGCAAAAGCCCAAGACGCCGCGCCGGAGGGTGCGGTCTTCACCGGCGACGTGATCCAGGGGAAGCGCGTCATCAGTGCGCTCGACGTCAATGCACTACAGGCCGGCAAGCACTTCTTCTACTTCCAAGGCGTGCAGATGCCGTCGGGGCAGCACTGGTACGTCTCCGTCATCGTCGCCAAGGGAGCAAAAGCCGGCAAACGCATCACGCTGGTAAGCGGCGTCCACGGCGACGAAATGAGTCCAATCGTCACCGTCCAAAGGGTCATGCAACAGCTCGATCCGGCGCAGATGTCCGGCACCGTGATGGCGGTCCTCGACGTATCACGCCCCGCAATCGAAGGCATGGCACGCAGATGGCCCAATTCGGGCCGCGGAATCGACCTCATCGACATGAATCGGGAGTGGCCGGGAAATGAGAACGGCCCCAACGCGACGAGCCGGCACGCCGCACTTCTCTTCAACAAGCTCTTGACGCCGAACTCGGACTATGCAATAGATTTCCACTGCGGTACGACGGCGATGGACGTAACGGCATTCATCCTGGCGCGGATGGAGCTGCCCGAGGTCCGCGCGATGGTAGAACTTTATCCGATCGACCAGATCTTCGACAATCCCGTCTATCCGACGATACTACCGAACGCCCTGATCCACGCGGGTATCCCCTCGTTTACGCCTGAGATCGGTCCATCACGGGTCCTCGACCAAGAGATGATTGGCTGGTTCGTAGAAGGCACGATGAACGTGCTCAAACATCACAAAGTCATTGCGGGCTCGATCGGTCGAACCGGCCGCGACACCGACGTCTTTGTCGGCAACAGCGGGCACAACATTCTTTCGACCCACGGTGGATTCGTCGAATTTCTGGTCAAGCTGAACGAAAAAGTTCACGTCGGCCAAAAGCTCGCCACCCAGCGCAATACGTTTGGTGAGATCGTCGCGGAATACACCAGCGGTGTAACCGGCGAAGTCGGGTCCTTACGCAGCGACGCAACGGCCGAGCCCGGGACGCCGCTGGTCACCATCCTCTACAACGAGGTGCCCCAGGAAGACCCAGTCGACTTCGCGGAGTGACGCGGGTGTCTTCATCCACAGCGATTCGTGAGGCACTGTACGCCAGCTTTCCGTGGTACGACCTCGCCGAGATGCATGCCGCGACGGACGAGCTTTGGAAAACGCTCGCGACCTTTTTCGCTCGTATGGGACTCGAGGACGTGCCGAC
>JASHZC010000137.1 GCA_030042755.1 Vulcanimicrobiota bacterium
TGGGCCGCGTACCCGGCGCCCGACATCGTGCGGGCAGAGCTGCTCCGCGGTCCCGGCTCCGCGCTCTACGGTGGCGGGGCGATCGGCGGCGTACTCTCGTTGCAGACGTTCGGTCCGACTGCCGCGACGACGCAACCGCAAGGCACGATGAGTTTCAGCGGCGGCACGCATGGCTTCGGTCAAGACTACATTCAAACGGCAGCTCCGATAACGAACCGGCTTTCGGCTTCATTTACTGCCCTTCAACAGCAACTGCAGTACGACGATCTCGCCCCAGGATATCAAACGGCGCACGACAACGAGGCGCAGTCGCAGAGCAGCATGGCATCGCTGCGCTTGCGCTATGCCGCTAGCGACTCGACCGTCTTGGAATACGGATATCGTGGAGCGTGGGATTACCAACAGGAGGGCCGTCCGAACTACGACTTCTGGCGACGAATCGCGCAAAACGTATTCAGTGCAACACATACGACAAAGCAAAGCACGATTCGCGCCGGCGTCTACCAACGCAACGCATTCGTGACCAATCGCGCGGATGAGTACCCAAGTCACCCGGGCACGCTGCTCTACACGCAATACGTACCGACGCACGAGAGCGGGGTCCTCGCCGATTGGATCGTAGAAAGTCCCGTATCCACGTTTGAATTACATAGCGACGCAAAATTCGTCGGCGGCATCAGCGACCAATACAATGGAAAAGGCGTCTTTTCGGTTTCGGGCAGCGGCGTGCAAACGATGGGCGGCCTCGCCGCTCAAGAAACGCTACACCTCGATCGCTTCGAGTTGATCGCCGGACTGCGCGGTGATGCGATCGATCTGACCAACGCGCAGACGCAGAAGGGAACGGTCGTCACTCCGATTGCGGCGCGAACGTATCGCGCGCTCTCGCCTCGGCTCGCCGCCCGCTACGATCTCACCAAGAAGCTCGCATTTCGAGCCTCAGCGGGCGACGGTTTCCGCGCGCCTTATCTCAACGAGCTGCTGCGCGGCTATCAGATCGGTGCCATCCAGTATCTTCCAAACTCGCACCTGGTCCCGGAGCGCAGCACGGCGCTTGGATCCGGCATCGATTGGCTCTTCGGGCGGAGCGACGAACTTAGCGCGGACTTCACACATGCCTACGTTACCGACGCCATCGACTTCTGCACGATCAGCGCGACGGTACAGATGCGCTGCAATTTCTCTCACACGCAGACCGACGGCACGGCGCTCGTGTACACGCACAACGTGAGCGCGTGCTCGCGTCTCACGCTTTCGGGGAACGAACAGTACGCGCGCATTACGGTCGGTACGCCCGAAGAGATTGGTAAGCAGCTGCCCTACGTGCCGAAGGCGTCGGCAACCGCCGATTACGACACGATGATCGGCGCAACGCAGACTGGTTTCGACGTTCACTACACCGGAATGACGTGGGCCGATGACCTGAACGAACAACCGCTGGGCGCCGCCATAACCGCGGGACTGCATGCCGTCTTCCCTCTTCGAGAGGGCGCACGCATCATTCTCAATGCCGACAATGTAACCAATGCTCGCTACCTCTCGAGCATCGATCGCTACGCTCCGCCGCAAGTAATCTCGATCGCCGTCGCAGCGCCCGTCGGAACGCCGCCACAACCAACCTGCGCGCGATAAGCGTACGGCACATCGGGCGTTTGGTTGCAGGCGCCGCCGGGAAGAACACGTGCGAAAGCAATCATCCCGGAGGCCTCTTCATGAACGTTCGTTCTTTGCTCGCGGCGCTCGCTGCAACCGGAATACTCGCGATGAGCGCACCCGCGTTGCCGGCCGCCGCCAACGGAGCGGCGAGCACGCGTAACTTGCTGCTGCTTGGCGGTGCAGCCGCAGCCTACCTCATTATTCGCCACAACCACAAAGTTCACGAGGAACGCGCGGAGCATGCCGCGCGTCAGGCTGCGGAAGCGGAACGTAGCAATGATGCGTGGTCCGCGTATCACCACGCTCAGAGCGCATATAGCCAGGAAGCGGCGGCTAATTCCGAACTCCAAAAGGAAGTCGCTTATCAGCATAGCCTGGTGGTGTCGCAGCGTAAGGTACTTGCATCGCTCAGCGTTCAGGACGGCGGCGACGGAATGGTCTCCTACGGATGGGGTACCGTTTGAGGCGCAGCGCGCTGCTCGCGCCGATCTTCCTTCTCGCACTCGCCGCCTGCGCCAGCGCCAAGGATCCGCAATCGGTTGCGACGGCAGTCACGCGCGCCGTTTACGGTAATAATCCCGCAGCGGCTGCCGGCTATTTCAACGATACGCTGCGACCCCAGATCACTCGCGCGAGCGTCGGCCTCATTTCCGACAAGATGCACGCGCTCGGCCGCTTTAGCGGTCTAACCCTTCTCTCGAGCGATACGTCCAAGCACGAATACACGTATCGTGCGGCATTCGAGCGCGGGACGATGAACGTCGTCGTGCGCGTTGACTCCGACGGTCGTCTGGCCGCGTATCGAGTCTTTCCGACGTAACCCGCGTCACGCCGAGCTTGCGCGATCGATTGAAAGGAACGTGCGAGCAAAGAGATCTGCCGGCAGCGGGTGACCGAGGGCGTAACCCTGTACGTACGTGCAGCCGGTTTCCCGCATGATCTCGAGCTGCATCGGATTTTCGACACCTTCGGCGACGACGGTCATTCCCAATTCGGCCGCGAGCCGCACGACGGTTCCGGCCACCGCTCGAGCCTTGCCGTCCACCTCGCTCTTGGTGACGAACGAGCGGTCGATCTTCAACACGGCGACCGGCACATCGCGAACGCGCCCGAGAGAAGAGCCGCCGATGCCAAAGTCGTCGATCGCGCTCTGCACGCCGATTTCGCGCAGTTCGCTTACCAAGGTTGCGACGTCCCGTTCGTCGCTCGCAACAACACGCTCGTTGATTTCGACGATGAGCGCGTCGGGCGAAACCGCCGTGCGCTCGAGCAACTCGCGCACGCGATCGCGACATCGATTGTGCAGCACCTGACGCGAGAAGAGGTTGACCCAAACGCGAAAGTCCGCAATCTCTTCACGCCAGGTCCCGGCCTGCAGGAGACTTTGCTCCATAACGTTCCATCCGACGCGTTCTCCGATTGAGAGGCGCTCGAGCAGGTCGATGAACGTAGCGGGCGTGACGATGCCGCGTTCGGGATGAATCCAACGAAGCAGCACTTCCGCGCCTGCGACGCGCCACGTCTGTAGCGATGGGTCGAAACGAAAGATCGGCTGATAGAACGGGACGAGTTCGTGGCGTTCCACCGCACGGTGCAATTCGCCGACCAGCGATGGCGATTCCACGATGCGCATCTCCGGAGAGTACACGGCCATACGTGTCGGCGTCTCCTTCGCCTTGTGCAACGCAATATCGGCTTTGAGCAGCATGTCATCGGCCGATTCGGCGCGAGGCATTCGAATCGCGCCCATCGACACCGAAACGAACACGCGTGAACCCGCCGCATCGAAGGGCGATTCGAAGAAGGCCCGCAGCTCCGCCAAGACCGCAAGCGGACTCCGATCGTCGACGACGGCCAGCGCAAACTCATCCGCGCTAACGCGCGCGATCATGTGCGAACTGGGAAACGTGCCGCGTAAGCGCGACGCTATCTGCACCAAGAGGGCATCCGCGGCCGCGCGGCCGACGCCCTGATTGAGGAGGCGCATGTCGTCGATGTCCATGATCACGAGCACGACGGGCGCGCCGGCATGGTTCGCGATCCATTCGACCAACCGCTCCCGGTTGGGCAAGCCGGTCAATTCGTCGACGAACGCGCGACGAGAAAGACGCGCGATAAACTCCCAGCGCTCGTCGACGAGTCCCCCGAGCAGAAATACCATCAACGATGATGCAAAGAGAAAGCCCTGCGTTTGCACGACGACGTTAGGATCGAGGCCCTGTGCGATGAGCGAAGCCGTTGCGCTCACCCATGCCGTAATCGATGCCAACGCGGCGCCGCGAATGCCGTAGCGAATCGCGAGCCACGACATCACAATGAACGAAAGATCGAGGATCGGCTCGTGCGTTATCTCCACGAGCCGAATACCGGAGGCAACGAGCAGCGCCGTTGCCACGACGGAGGCGACGATCTCCGTGCGCGGCGGATCCCGATGCTCGGCCGGCGCGCGCATGCTCGACCATCCCACAAGGGTCACGATCGCAGGCACGAGCGCAACGATTGCCGTCATGTCGCCTACGATGAACCGCGTGAGGGACTGCGTCACGTCGGTCGTACCGATCCAATGGACGACCACGAGAAACGAGACGACGAGCGGTCCGATGACAAGCGGCGCAGCGATCCCGACGATGCCGTTGAACAAACTCACGTCGCGCAGATTGCGCAAGGGGAATTCGACGCGCAATCGCTCGCGCACCAAACGCACCGCGATGGCAAGGCCGCCGGCTACGAAACATTGCACGGCGAGCGACGGCAGAATTGGGCCGGCCATATGGTCGATCACCAGCCACTGCAGTAACGTCGAAATCGGAATCAGCGGCCACCATTGCCATCCGATGTAGAGCAGCAACAGCACGTCGACGGCAAGAACGGGATAGACCGGCGAAAGGCCACTCGTGCGAAACAGAAATCGCGTAAGGCAATCGACGGCTTGCCACAAGAGCAAGAACGTAGCGATGGAGAGGATAGTCCGTTGCCGGGATTTCGATCGGGTTGCCAGGCGAGGCAGGGTAGCCGTTTTCGTACTCCAGCGAGCGTTTGCAAAAAAAAGAGGCCCGGCCACTGCGCCGGACCTCTTTTTTGTTATCGGAAGTTTTCGCTAGAAGTCGTCTTCCATCGGGTTCTCATTGTAAGAACCTTCCTCTTCCTCGTCCTCGTACGGTTTTTCGTCCTCGTACGATTCCTCATCTTCCTCTTCGAGTTCGTAGCCTTGAGGACCATCGACTTCTTCCTCTTCGGGCTCCTCGTCTGCAGCGAAGATCTCTTCTGTTTCGGACTCACGAGCCGGCAGCGGTGGCGGAGTCGGAAGGGGTGTCGTCGCGTCCAGCGGTTTGCTGTCGTCGATTTCTTCCTCTTCTTCCTCTTCGTCGACTTCGGTCTCCGTTGGATCGCCGACGCCTTCGGCAGCTGCGGCTTCTGCTAGCGCCTCGCGCGCAGCGACCGCGGTCTGCGACGGAACCGGCTGATCGTCGCCCATGAGCAGCCCGATCTCCTGGCGCTCGCGCTCGCCCATGTCGTCGTCTTGCATGCGCACGTCGATCTCTTCACGGTTCTCGGTGAGCACCTTGACGTCGAGTGCGAGTGACTGTAGTTCCTTTATTAGAACCTTGAAGGACTCAGGAACCCCGGGTTCCATAACGTTTTCGCCCTTGACGATCGCTTCGTACGTTTTCACGCGGCCGACGACGTCGTCGGACTTGACGGTGAGCAGCTCCTGCAGCGTGTACGCGGCACCGTATGCCTCGAGCGCCCAGACTTCCATCTCTCCGAAACGCTGACCGCCGAACTGCGCTTTACCGCCCAGAGGCTGCTGCGTGATCATCGAGTATGGCCCAGTCGAACGCGCGTGGATCTTGTCGTCGACCAAGTGCGCGAGCTTGAGCATGTAGATCATGCCGACCGTGATGGGGCGCGAGAAACGCTCGCCCGAACGCCCGTCGCGCAGCCACGTCTTGCCGTCCGACGCGATGCCCGCATCCTGCAGCCACTCGGCGATGTCTTCCGCGTGCGCACCGTCGAAGACGGGCGTCGCGACGTGCATGCCGAGCATCTTGGCTGCCCAGCCGAGATGCGTCTCCATGATCTGCCCGAGGTTCATGCGCGAAGGCACACCCAGCGGGTTGAGCACGATGTCGACCGGCGTACCGTCTTCCAGGTACGGCATATCTTCTTCCGGCAATACCTTGGCAATGACGCCCTTGTTGCCGTGGCGCCCGGCCATCTTGTCGCCTTGCAGAATCTTGCGCTTCTGCGCGACGTAGACACGCACGAGATGATTGACGCCCGGTGAAAGCTCGTCGCCATTCTCGCGCGAGAACACCTTGACGTCGATGATCTTGCCCTTTTCGCCGTGCGGTACTTTCAACGAGGTGTCGCGTACTTCGCGCGACTTCTCTCCGAAGATTGCGCGCAGCAAACGCTCTTCCGCCGTCAGCTCGGTCTCGCCCTTCGGCGTCACCTTGCCGACGAGGATATCTTCCGGACGAACCTCTGCACCAATGCGAATGATGCCGCGCTCGTCGAGATCTTTGAGCGCATCCTCACCCACGTTGGGGATATCGCGCGTGATCTCTTC
>JASHZC010000138.1 GCA_030042755.1 Vulcanimicrobiota bacterium
ATGCGAATGATGCCGCGCTCGTCGAGATCTTTGAGCGCATCCTCACCCACGTTGGGGATATCGCGCGTGATCTCTTCTGGTCCCAGCTTGGTGTCGCGGGCTTCGCACTCGTATTCCTCGATGTGAATCGAGGTGAAACGATCTTCCTTGACCATCCGCTCGGAGATCAGGATTGCGTCTTCGTAGTTGTAGCCTTCCCACGGCATGAACGCGACCAGCACGTTTTGACCGAGCGCAAGCTCCGCTTCGTCGGACGAGGGTCCGTCAGCGAGGACTTGACCGGCAACGACGCGCTCACCGAGATGAACGATGGGGCGCTGATTGATGCACGTACCCGCGTTGCTGCGTACGAACTTGAGCAGCTCGAACACCTTCTCAGTGCCGTCGTCGAGCTTCACGGTGATACCCTTGGCGTCGACGCTCGTCACCGCACCCGCGACGTCGCTGACGATCAGCGAGCCCGAGTCCTTGGCGGCCCGATACTCCATCCCGGTACCGACAATGGGAGCGTCGGGACGAAGCAGCGGCACAGCCTGACGCTGCATGTTTGCGCCCATCAGCGCGCGGTTGGCATCGTCGTGTTCGAGGAACGGAATCAGCGCCGTCGCGACCGATACGATCTGCTTTGGCGACACGTCCATCAGCTGCACGCGCTGGGCCGGCTCTTCGATATACTCCTCGGCGTAACGGCAAACGACCGAATCCGAGGTAATGCGGCCTTGTTCGTCGACCGGAGTGTTTGCCTGCGCGACGATGTACTCGTCTTCACGATCCGCCGTCAGGTATACGATCTCGTCGGTTACGCGGCCGTCCTGAACGACGCGATATGGCGTCTCGATGAAGCCGAACTTATTGACGCGCGCGTACGTTGCGAGCGAACCGATCAGACCGATGTTCGGACCTTCCGGCGTTTCGATCGGGCAGATGCGGCCATAGTGCGAGTGGTGGACGTCGCGAACTTCAAATCCCGCGCGTTCGCGCGAGAGACCGCCCGGTCCAAGCGCCGAGAGACGACGCTTGTGGGTCAGCTCGGCCAACGAGTTCGTTTGATCCATGAACTGCGAGAGCTGCGAAGAACCAAAGAATTCTTTGATCGCTGCGACGACCGGCCGAATATTGATCAGCGCTTGCGGCGTGACCGTTTCGATGTCTTGGACGGTCATGCGCTCGCGCACGACGCGTTCGAGGCGTAGCAAGCCGACACGGAACTGATTCTGCAGCAGCTCGCCAACCGAACGGACACGACGGTTGCCGAGGTGATCGATGTCGTCCTTGGCGATTACACCGGTCGCGACTTTGATCAGGCGACGGATGACCGCAATCATGTCAGCCCGCGTGAGGCACTTCACGTCGATCGACGGTTCGGCCAGACCCGCATACTCGTTGATGGCGACCGTCGGTTGTGACGCTCGCGCTTCGATATCCGGATTCTCGATGCGATAGTGGAACTTGCCGGTCAGCTTGTAGCGGCCGACGCCGGCGAGATCGTAGCGCTTCTCATCGAAGAATAGCGACTCGAGGAGCTTCTCGGCGTTCTCCGCGTTCTCTGGCTCACCGGGACGCAGTTTCTTGTAGATTTCCTTGAGCGCGTCTTCGCGCGTCTTGATATCTTTGTCTTTGTCGATCGAGTTTTGGATCAGCGGCGAATTGTCGAAGAGCGCGAGAATTGCGTCATCGCTCTCCCAATTCAAACCGAGATCCGGGCGCGAGAGCGCGCGAATGAACGTCGAGACGTAGATCTTGCGGTTCTTGTCGATGCGAACGCCGATCGTACCTTCGGTTTCGTCGTTCTTCGTGCCGTTGTCCGTTTCGAACTCGATCCACGCTCCACGATTCGGGATGATAGTCGCGTTGTATGTCGGACGCGCGTTGGTGTCGACGTCCTGGCTGTAGTACACGCCGGGCGAACGCACGAGCTGGCTCACGATCACGCGCTCGGCGCCGTTGATCATGAACGTGCCTTTGTCGGTCATGAGCGGGAAATCGCCCATGAAAATCTCTTGGTCGGGGATGCCCTTGATTTCGCCGGATTCAGCCGTGATCAAACGAACGCGCACGCGCAGCGGCGCGCTATACGTCATATCGCGTTCGCGGCACTCTTCGATCGAATATTTCGGCTCGCCGAGCGAGTGTTCGCCGAATTCGAGAATGAGATTGCCGGTGAAATCCTTGATCGGGGAGATCGATGCGAACGCCTCGGCAAGACCATCAGTCTTGAACCAATCAAAGCTGGCCTTTTGCAGCTCGATCAAATTCGGAACTTCAAGCACGTGCGGAATTTTCGCAAACGTGTGACGCTCGCGCTTCGGACCAGGATCCGGAGGTTGCGCGATGGTGAACGCTCCCGCAGCCATTGGGAACGTGGTCGGCATCGCCGTCGACGCGCCGTTGCCGGCCGCAGGCGCAGCCGCGCGCTTCGACTTGCCCTTACCCGCCGCGGAACTCTTCGCGGGAGTCTTCGGTGCCGTCGTTTTCGCCATTATTTTTCTCTTACTGACCTTTGGAGAGAGGCAGTTGCGCAAGCAAAATAGGCCGAGCTCGTCCCCCCTCGTTGGGATTGGCTCGTCCTTCTTTATTATTGCGGCTTATTCGCCCCAGGGCATAGGTGAAGAGTCTACCACTGGCCCTAGAAGGCGTCAAGAAGGATTAGTCCGGCGCACACTCGGGCGCCAACGTGGTTCCGAGAAGTACCTGCCGGCTCGCGGCATCGGCCGGCGCACTTCGCCGGATCCGCTCGGCCCAGGCTCCGCCGAGGAGCGCGAACACGGCGCCGGGCAGCACGAGCGAGCCGAAAAACGCGATCGCCTGCACGAAATAGGGATGTACGTGATGATGTCCCAAGCCGCCCATGTCCGAGGCAGTATATCATGGCCCCGCAAGAACGTGCAGCTTACCTAGCCATGGGCGTCGCTCCGCCGGTCCGGGCAAGGAGGTACCAGCCGGCATCGCTACAGATTGGCGGAGGCGCGAAGGTCGCATCGATCGCCCCCGGGGCAGCCGTCATCTCGCGAGCGAGATAGACGAGCTGACGGTACTCGTCGACGTCGCCGTGTGCCGGTTCCAGCAACGCGGCTGAGGCGCGCGCCAGCAGCGTAGAAGCCGTTAGCGACGCGGGCGGGACAAGCCCGTATGCGATCGCCATGACTTGAGCGAGCGCGTCGGGATAGGCCCGCGTCATGTCCGCGTCCGCACCGAAACCTTCGGCGTTTACATATGGGCGATACGACTGCACCGACGCATTCCAGAGGACCGTCGAAATTGCACGAGCGACTTGCTCGGCTTGCGACCGCAGCGTCGCGGCTTCCGCCGAATCGCCGTAGGCCTGTTCAAACAGATCCGACGCATCGAGCAAACCGCGATACACCTGCTCGTTGTCGATCGCATACGCGATCCGGTTTTGCGGGCGCGAAAATGTCAGCCCGTTCGGCTGCAACGTGGCGAGCATCGACGCGGTGATGCGCCCGATGTCGGCACGGCGTTGCGCGATCAACGTGCGAATGTGCGGGTCACCGCTGCGGTACGCCGTGTCCGCCAAGATCATGAACGTCGCGCCGTATGCGTCGGTCGAATCCGGGCGACCCCGGCTCGCGAACGAGCCGTCGCGTTGATACGTGCCATCGTCGGCTACGCCGTCCACGCCGCTTCCCGAACCGTGAGCCCGATCGATGTACCAACGCATCCAATCGTAGACGAGATCGAGACGCGATCCCGATGCAGCTAAGCCGGTCGCGGTGATATTTCCGAAATACCCACTGACAAAACTTCCGCCGGGTCGTACCGTGAGGGCCCCATCCGGACCGCGACAATTCGCGGCAATCCAATTGGCCGCATCGTCGGAGGTCGATCCGATAGTACCAAAGACTAATATGAGGGACGAAAGTACCAATCGCCGCAGACGCACATCACCTTCCTAAAACCCGGTTAAGCCGGTTGTCCTAGTCCACAGGACTCTACGTCCTCGCCGGATTGGCCGATGGACAATAGGCATCGTGTTAACCCCTGTACTACGCTTTTCTCACAGAAGCGGGAGTCCGTGTTTCATTTGGAGGCAGTATATTCATGCATGCTCGTTCGTCGGGAGTCTCGATGCGATTGGGTGCCCGTCCACACCGCTCGCACCGAACGCTTCTACCCGGGGTTCCCTGGCTGCGTGGCATCGCCACCCTCATCCTCGGCTTAGTCGGTACCTACGCATTTCTTCGCGTCGGCTGGCCGACTTTGATGGAAGAGACCACGCTCGTCACCGACGGTACGGGCCGCATGTCGAAGCCGTTGATCGACACGCTACTCGGCATTACAAACCATATACCCGTGCCAATGATGCCCACCCTCAACGCGTCGATGATGTTGTCGGTTGCGGCCGTGTGTGGGGTGCTTCTGATCCTCAATTCGATTCTTCCGTATAGGCATGCGCCGATTCGCTATTGGATCGCGGCCAACATTGTCGTTCTGCTGCTGAGCGCGCTCTACGCGTTCTTCACCAACCGGATCGCCTACGACGGCGCGTCCTTCATGGCACTCGTCGAGCGGACCAGCATTCTCATGATGCTCTGCGCGCCGATCTTTATCGCCTTCGTCGCGGCCTTGCTGCCGTTTACGTTCGTCGAGCTAACCACGATGCTGGTACTCATCGTGGTCTTCGATGCCTTCTTCGCCGTAGCTCGCATCGCCGCGTTCGCACTGCTGGTCAGCCATTTCGGCCCGATTGCCGAAATGAATCTCTACATGTTCTTCGGCCCTCTGATGGACGTCGTGTATTTCATCGTCGTCTACTCGGTCGTCATCGTTTCGCTAAGCCGGCGCCTGAATCAAAATGAAGGAGCTTGGCAGTGGTTGTAATCTTTCTCGACTTGTGGTTGCTCTTCGTAGTAACCGTCACGTTGATTTATACGGTTCGCCACTGGATATTCACGTTCTCGCGCACGTACGGCAAACAGCGATTCTCTTACGGCGACGCGGTCGAGCGCGAACTCCCGACGATCAGCGTGCTCGTTCCAATGCATAACGAAGCCGCGGTTGCCGGCATGTGCCTCGATGCGCTGCTCGCAAGCGATTATCCGGAAGGAAAGTTCGAGATCGTCGCGATCGACGACCACTCGAGCGATGGAACGGGGGAGATTGCCGCCCGATACGCCGCGAGCGACAAGCGCGTTCGAGTCGTCACCGTGGAAGGTAAGCGTCGCGGTAAGTCGGTCGCACTCAACGCCGGGCTCGCGACGGTCGAATCCGAGATCGTTCTCGTCTTCGATGCGGACTACACGCCAGGTCAAGGCCTGGTCCAAACGCTGACCAGCGCATTCGTCGATCCAAAGGTTGGCGCCGTCATGGGCCGCGTCATTCCGCGAAATTCCGGACGCAATCTCTTGACGCGTCTGCTTTCGATGGAACGCTCGGGAGGCTATCAGGTCGATCAACAAGCTCGATACAATCTCGATCTCCTGCCGCAGTACGGCGGCACCGTCGGTGGTTTCCGCCGTTCGCTGATCGAGGAAATCGGCGGCTTCGATCCGATCGCACTGGCCGAAGATACCGAGCTGACCGCCGCGCTGTTCTTGCGCGGATGGAAGATCGTGTACGACAATCGCGCCGAATGCTACGAAGAAGTTCCGGAATCGTGGGATTCACGCTTTCGCCAGTTACGCCGCTGGTCGCGTGGACACACGCGCGTGATGTGGCGTCACCTTGGCGGAGTATTCACCGCGAAGGGCTTGACGTTCTCGCAGCGACTCGATACCGCACTGCTCCTCCTTTCGTATCTGCTATCGCCGCTATTGATCAGCGGATGGCTGGCTGCATTGGGCCTTTTCGTGATGGGCCAGCTTCCACCGGGAGGTCTGCTTCTCGCGTTCTGCGTCACCCTCTACAACACGTTCGGAAATTTCGCACCGCTGTACCAAGTTGCTGCGGCCGAAGTGATCGACGGATCGACGAGAGAGCTGCTGCTGCTGCCGTATCTCTTCTTCGTCTTTCCGTTCAACGCGTGGGCGGTTTCCGTCGGTGCGCTCGACACGTTCGGTGACGCGATTAAACGGCGCGGTGGACTCTGGGAGAAAACCACTCGCAGCGTCTCCGCGGGGGCCAAAACATGATCGAAGTCCTTGCCTACGTCGCGTGCGCGATCGGCATCGCGCTGCCCACGATTCCCGGTCTGATCCAGCTTCGTTCGTCCAAGAGAAGCTCGATGAAGATCGACCAGCAGTACACGCGCGATCCACGCTACATGGGAACGTCCTGGAGACGCACGGTAGATCCGATTCTTCAAGGTGCTCCAAACGAACGCGTTCCGTTCCTTCATCGCGAAAACGAGTACGCGCAAATCGGCGGCGACGCGACGCTGCCAAACGGCACGACGATTACTGAGGTCATGCTGTCTCGCGGATCCTTCCGTTGCGGTAAACAGGCGACGCTTCTCGACGTCTATGCCAAGGGAGAGGTCGAGATTGGGTCCGATTCGCACGTCCGATGCCTGGCAGCCGACAAGAACACCGTGGTTGGCGATCGAACGGTCTTCACGCGATGGATCGACGTTGAAGGCAATCTGAGCGTCGGACACTTCTGCGATCTCGGCGCTTCGGCAAGCGCAACCGGTACGCTTACCGTCGATGCCGGCACACGTTTCCGGCGAATGTTCGCATCGCCGGTCGTGGTTGCGGGTGACGCCAACGCACCGGCCGCAGTTCTCGATGCGCGGCCGCGCAGAGGTTCGACGCTGATCGTCAAGGCGGGCGAACAGGTTCAGGGCGACGTTATCGTTCCGCGCGACGTCGAGATCGGCGACGGTGCGGTCGTAAACGGAAGCGTCACCGCCGGCGGCAACGTGTACGTGGGCAGCGGCGCGCAGATCACCGGCAGTACGATTGCGCGCGGCGACGTGACCGTGGGACAGCGCGCTCGTATTCTCGGGCACATTTTCTCTGACAGAAACGTGGCGATCGCGAGCGACGCCAGCGTCGGAAGCGCAGCGAATCCCCGAACGGTCCAGAGTGCCGAAGCGTTGCAGCTTGCACCCGGCGCCACGGTGTACGGATGGGTTATTTGCGAGCGCGGCGGCACAACCGTCGTGGTCGGGGCTTAATTGGGACAGACAACTATGGGGACTACATTGAAGAAGTTCGCGCGCGCCGCGTTGGCGTTCTTGACGGCATCCGTTCTCGGTTCCGTAGCGGCTCTTGCCGACACGAACGGACAGCTCACCGTTACCAACCAAAGCTCGGGCTTCAGTAGTCCGGGAAATATCTATGGCCCGTGGAGCGTGCAGACGCTGGAATATCAATGGCAGGCGGGCGCGAACGACATTCCGTCGATCACGCTGTTCAACAGGAACGACGACGATCGTCCGGCGGGATCCAGCTCGCGCGCAGTGTATGCCGACGATTACCACACGTGGGACCGGCGTTTCTACACGTACGCCCAGATCAGCGCCGCAGACGGCGATATTCAGCCATACAACCT